>JAJRTT010000420.1 GCA_024278155.1 Bacteroidota bacterium
AAAAATGGTTTGATGAAGCGGTAAAAAGCGAAATCAATATGGTGAATGCGATGACCCTTGCCACATCTACATTGGAAGGAACCCCTTCGGCAAGGATTGTTTTGCTCAAAGAATTTAATGAAAGGGGTTTTGTGTTTTTTACACATTTTGGAAGCCGGAAAGGAATTGAATTGTCCGATAACCCGGAGGCCGCATTAATATTGTTTTGGAAGGAACTCGAACGCCAGGTAAGAATAGAGGGCGCCGTAGAAAAAACAAGCACTGGGGAATCGGACCGGTATTTTAAAACCCGTCCCGATGAAAGTAAAGTGAGTGCAATTATTTCGGAACAAAGCAAGGTGGTTCCCAATCGGAAATACCTCGAAAAACTCTGGAAAGGGAAATTAAGGAAGGGCCAAACCGGGGAACTGAAAAGGCCCGTAAGCTGGGGCGGGTACCGTGTGAAACCAAACCGTATCGAATTCTGGCAGGGAAGGCCCAACAGGTTGAACGATCGCCTGCTGTATGAAAAAAAAGGGGACATTTGGGAATTATCACGATTGGCCCCTTGAAATAATTGCAAAAAAAAGCTTTATCATCAGATAAAGCCGGTACGGGAAAATTTACAAAAAACAACAATGGTTTTACTTTTCCTTGGTTTTATTGCCATAAACTTTTTTGAAACCATAAGCAACCCCCATTGAAACCAGCATGACCAGTCCCCCTGATAACGGGGCACCTCCTCCAACTGGAAGGTCTCCACCGCCAGGGCCTCCGGAACCCGGATCAGGTGGGGCATCGGCATAGGTGCTTTGAACGCTGAATGATAGTACGGTTCCAATGATGATTGTGGCGAATGCTTTGGTAATATCTTTCATATTTTTGATTGTATTGGTAAATTATTGATTTGTCTTATACTGTGCTTTTTCAAAAAAGATACAACAAGCCGGAATTTTATGGGATAATCTTCGCCTTCCTTTCTTGTCCAATTCTTTTTACCTTTGCAGTGATCAAGAGTTCAGCCCCAAATTGAATCGAAATGTACAAGTATCTTTTGTCCACTGTCGGGATCCTCTGGCATATTCTGATATTTGCCCAGGGAAATCCCCTGTTTACAGGATATGTTTTTGACAGGCAAAGTGGATTGCCAATAGAAAATGTGGATGTTCGGGTTCTGGAAACAAAGTATGGGACAACTACGGATGATAGGGGCTTTTTTGAGTTTAGGAAGCTTTCTCCGGGTACATCCACTTTTCTCTTTAACCATATTGCATACTTCCAGGTTAAAGAAAAAATTGAATTGAGGCCAGGGGAAAAAAATGAGGTCGAAATTTACCTTTCCCCAAATTCCACTGATTTGGCCGAGCTTGTTGTTGAAGCCGATAATCGGCGCACAGCTGTTATAAGCCGATTGCCATACGTTCAAACAAAAATTTTCAAACAACAGATTGAAGAAAATGCAGTCCGCGATATTGGGGGGCTGCTCCGGGGTTCCAACAATATTGGAGGTATCAGAAAAGGCGGTGGCGCGATCGATCCCGTTGTCAGGGGGTTTAAATTTAGCGAGTTGAACGTTCAGATCGACAATGGCTTGAAAATAGAAGGCGGCTGTCCCAACCGCATGGATCCGGCCACCGCCCAGATCGATCCTTTAAATGTGAAAGAAATTGAAGTGCTGAAAGGTCCCTATGCCCTGCGCTATGGTACTTCATTTGGAGGGGTGATAAACATCAAGACCATGGAAATCCCCAAAAACGAAAAATTTGAATTGCATATTAAAGCATTGCAGGGTTTTGAATCGAACTGGAACGGTAATAAAAGTTTGATCAATATAAGTGGAGGAAACAAGAAATTATTCTTTAGCCTTACCGGTGGCCAGAAAAAATATGGAAATTACAAGGATGGGAATGGAAAAGAGGTTAAATCGCAATTTACGAAACAAGATTTTGGCGGCTATTTTGGATTTAAGTTGGCTAAAAATCAAAGTCTTGTTTTGAACTATAAAAACGCAAGCGGTAAAAATACCCGCTTTCCTGCACTTCCCATGGATGAACGGCTGGAACAGACACACTTAACATCCCTTGATTATAAAGCTGAGGAAATTGGTGATTTTTTTCAATCTATTTACGTGAAGCTTTATAATTCGGATGTCAATCATAAAATGGACAATAAATACCGTGCTGTTTCTGATACGGTTGTGGCAGTTTCGGATATTCATGCAGTAAATAGGGGGTTTCGTTCCGAAGGTGTTTTTGGGATAAAATCGGTAGAATTTCATTTCGGGATTGATTTTGAAAATGTTTTAAAGGATGGCGAACGGGTAAAAACCATGATCAAGCAGTACACTCTGCCCGTGAAAACTGAAAAACTCTGGAACAAAGGCCAAATCCGGAACCTTGGTTTTTTTCTTACCTATGAGCAAAATCTGAATGATTTTGATCTTTCGGCTTCTGTAAGACTGGACATGAACCAGGCAGAATCTGATAAAATATCGGTTTCCCTTCCAATTCCGGGTGATATATACTCTTACGGAACTGATTCCATTCAATCCGATTATACTAATTTCAGTATGAGTCTTGGCGCAACGTATCATTTTACCGAAAGTTTTTCTGTTTCCTTGTCTTTGGGCAGGGGAGTCCGAAGTCCGGATATGACAGAAAGATTTATCATATTGCTTCCCATCGGTTACGATAATTTTGATTATCTTGGAAATCCACAATTAGAACCGGAAGCAAATAACCAGGCCGATTTGACCCTTAAATACAAAGATGATAGAAAGGGGGTTTTCCAATTCAATATGTTTTATTCCTTTGTGGATAATTTCATCATTGGAAAACGATTGCCCCCAAATGAACAAAGGCCTATATCAAAAGGGGTGATTGGTGTAAAGCAATTTGTAAATGGTGGAAATGCCCGTTTCCAGGGATTTGAGTTGGGATGGTTCAGCCCTGAAAAAGGCAAACCGGGAATTCAGGTTCTGGCTTCATATACCTATGCAACACTTGATGAAGTTCAGAGGTATGTTGTCGAAGCGGGTTTCCCGATACGTGATGAAACGATATTGAATGATGCACTACCTGAAATTCCTCCATTTGAATCGACCATTACTGTGTTCTATCCTTTTTTTAAAGGGAAATTAAAACCTGAAATTTCGGTACGGATGGTTGCGGCCCAAAATCATGTCTCGGATGCTTTTTATGAAAACACTGCACCCGGTTTTACAATTGCAAACTTCCTGCTCCGTTACGATTACAATAAGAATTTTATGGTAAGTGGTGGTGTGGACAATATATTTGATAAAGCCTATTATGAGCACCTTAACAGGAATGTCGTTGGGAGCAATATAAGTCTTTACGAACCGGGAAGGGTGTTTTATTTGAATTTGATTTTTAGGATATGGCAATGAAAACTATTGCGACCGTTTTTATGTTAACTTTGTAAGTTGATTTTAAGCTCCCGGATGATGAAACAAATAGGCTTGTTTTTATTTGCTGTTCTACTCTTTTCAGCCTGCAATAAAGAAGATGAAACAGTCGTTGTGCAGTATAAGGCAAGCAATGGATATTCCAATACACAAATAAAATATCGGGATGCGGAGGGCGTTCTGGTGAGCGGGAATATTGATTTTCCGGGCGGGGAAGATGTTTGGACTTATGGCTTTGATGGAAAAAAGGGGGATATTGTATTTATATCGGCCATTTATTATGATTCAACCTCCTCCATTACATTGCAAATCCTGTTGGATGGAAAAATTTTTAAAGAAGCGACGAGTAACAATGAAACAGATGAAATCCTCACAATTTCGGGAACGATACCTTATTATAACGAATAGGTTGCTATTTGTTTTTGCATCCGGGCTTGTTTTTGTCCTGTTTGGTTCCATGTCAGGGTGCAGGAAAAAGACAGTGGTGCCGGCAGAAGTAAAAGGGTGCAGGATTGTCGTTCATTTTGACCACATGGATTCTGATAGTGCCGATTTTTATAATGTAGGTGATGAGCTCATGTTTGATACATTGATCTATACAAATGATGCCGGGAATTCGTATCTCATAAACGAAATCCAATATTTTATTTCATATGTGACCCT
>JAJRTT010000028.1 GCA_024278155.1 Bacteroidota bacterium
CATCAAGGCGATTATTGGTCGTTTGCCCAAAAACATAAAATTGAAAGATGAGGGGCAAAAGGGGGAAATCGACCGCCTTATGTTCACGGATTTCGATACCATCAATATTTCTGCCTATCGCCTTATCGATTATTACATCCAGAATAATTTACTGGAACCACTTTTACGGATTACCACGACTTTGTCAGAAGAAATACATAAATCGGTTTCGATCGTAAAACATGCCATACGGTTGGCAAGTGTGGTGAGCATCCATGAAGACAATACGGACGGTGCACAAGAATTTTCTTTTGACCTTGGCGAAATAGAGCGCTTCCATTCAAAAGTGGAAAGAGCGGGGTTTATCGCTAAACAAAACCAAATTATTGCCGCAGAGACGAAAAAAATCAAAGAATCCCTTGAAAGGGTTTCCGAAAGCCTGATATTGCAAATGAACCGTTCGTTGGATAATTTATCGGTTTACAGGCTGGTCACGACCCCTGATAAGTTTAAAAATTACGTAAGCAAGCGCGAAGCAGAAAAGCACGTTTCGCTTTTCAGGGAAAAAACAAACAATCTCAAATCTGCCTTTCAAAAACAAAGGGCCAACCTTTGGTTGAAACGGAGCGAGTTGTTCCTGCTTGCCAAAAAAATAAACACAAAACAAAAAACACCTTTCGTGGATTCACTACTGACACTGAAGGGCAGTGTTTCGCCCGACAAAGAGGTGTTGGGCAAGCTTCCGTTTTATTACAGGCAACTTTTTCTTTTAAAATACAATTACCAACCTGAATTCTGGTTTAACCGACAAAAGGAACTGCAGGATGCCGAAAAAGCTTTCCAAAGGTTTTATGAAGGTTACAACGGGGCAATCCTGGTGAAAGGCGACCGGAATTCGGGGAAAACTTTTTTTGCAAGGTACATCTCCAATTCTTTTGGAAAAGGGAAAGAAGTTTATTATCTCACACCTCCACCAGCAGGTTCTGTTTCAAGGGAAATTTTTGTTGGCAAGCTTAGGGAAGCAACCCAGATTTCCGGTGGTTACAGGGATATTTTTTCAAAACTATCGGGAAACCCGATCATAATCATCGATGACCTGGAGCTTTGGTGGGAAAAATCGGAAAAGGGGAACGAATTGGTTTTGTTCCTTACAGAGTTGATCCGTGATTACGGGAACTCCTGTTTATTTCTGATCAATTGCACAAGTGATAGTTTTGGGCTTATCAACCAAATGAACAATATTGAATCATATTTCCTGTCGATTATCGAACTCCAGCCGTTCAATGCCTCTGAACTGAACGATGTGATCATGTTCAGGCATTCTTCGGGCGGCTTCGACTTAAGGTTGGAGGAAAAGCCAAATGTAAAAATAAGAAATACAGAGCTGGCAAAATTGTGCTCCCGGTTTTTCAATTATTCCGGTGGCAATATTGGAGTTGCTTTGCTTTCGTGGGTGGCTTCCATTACCGAAGTGAAAGACAATACTGTCTTCATCCGGCCCCCGGCAACTATGGATGTCTCGGGATTTGAGGACTTGAACCCGGAAATCAGGATTTACCTGATGCAGTTCCTGTTGCACAAACGACTAGACCTGGCCAAACTGCAACGGCTGACGTTTGATAACAGGGAAACAGTTGAGAACAACATTCTTTTATTGAAACGCACAGGACTGATCACCGAAATTGCCGGGCCGGTCTATGAATTGGACAAGTATATGGTTTTACATATCAGGAATGCGATAATGGATAACAATTAAATCTTTGTGGAAGTAAACAATTGGGAAGCACCTTGAAATATTGAATATCAAAAAACACAGCCCAAAGGGCTGATAGCATCAACAAAGGGCATAGCCTTTTGTAAAATGAAAAATAACCAATAAGCCCTGAAAGGGCGCAAGGAATCAATGAAATATCATGTTCTTTATCAAATGCCTTAAATAGTTAAAAATGGACATAACAAATACAATTGGGTCTCAATACTTCGGAAGGTTTATCCTTTTTGCGGTATTGATGTTGGTGTTTTTCCGGCTGCTTAAGTTTGGCTTGTCCGTAATGTTCAAAAAGAAGAAAAACAGCCGTTTGACCCAAACCTATTTCCCTCTGGTCGAATTGGTTTCCTGGCTGATTTTCCTCGTGCTTTACCTCTTTCTGTTTTTCTCCATCCGGTCGGCGTTTGCATATGTACTTGTTGGGGTTGTTTTTTTCCTGCTCTATTTTGTGATGCAATTTGGTGTAAAGGACATGATGGCCGGGGTGTTTTTCAAAAGCAGGAATAAATTCCAAATCGGGGATATTTTGGAATTTGAAAACCAAAAAGGCGTTATCAAAAACCTTGGCCAAAGCTCCATCGAAATTGAAACCGGCGATGGGCAAACACAATTCATCCCATACACAAAAATCATTTTTTCGATAACAAAGAAAAGTGAAACCACCGGCCAATCATCCGGTTACAGTTTTTTGCTCGAAACGGCCAACGACAAAGATGTGGTTGAAATCACGGAACAAATCAAAACAGCCATCATCTCCCTTCCCTGGTCATCGGTACAGCGGATGCCCCTTATCAACCTAAAAGAGCAAAGCAGGGAAACCTCCATTTTTGAAATTACCGTTTACCCGGTGGACAGCTCTTTTTCAGGGAAGATCGAGAAATATGTTGTTGGGGAATTCGGGGCAGGAACTGCTTAGCTTGTTTTCATCATATCTGGAGAAATACACTAAAAACAAATAGATTTCTCCAGATATAAATTTTTATAATTGGAGAAATATAGTATATTTGCAGCGATTTCTCCAAATATAAACACAAGATGAACAACAAGATCGTAGGCAGGGAAAGGGAAACCCAAATATTGGACAAGATGATGGATTCAGGGAAAGCAGAGTTCCTGGCCATTTACGGGCGAAGAAGGGTCGGCAAAACATTCCTTGTCCGCGAATACTTTAAACAGGATATCGTATTTGCATTTACAGGTTCTTTTAAAGTTGGGGCCAAAACCCAACTCGGTAATTTCTTCAGCGAATACCTTCGGGCAACCAGTGGCAAAAAAGAGACAAGCCCTCCCGGAAATTGGCAGCATGCCTTTACCTATTTGGCCGATTATCTTTACACTTTACGGCACCGCCAAAAAAAGCAAGTTGTATTCATTGATGAACTTCCGTGGTTGGATATGCCAAAATCCGGTTTTGTACAGGCACTTGAATACTTTTGGAACCAGCACGTATCCACAATGGACAATGTGCTATTGGTGGTTTGTGGTTCTGCAGCTTCCTGGATACAAAAAAAATTATTGAAAGCCAAAGGTGGCCTTCACAACAGAATTACGCAACGGATAAGGCTACAACCATTCAGCCTAAGGGAAACAGAGCTTTTCTGCAAAAGCAAGAAACTTAAGCTATCGAGGTACCAAATCGTACAGATATATATGGCGATGGGGGGGATACCTTTTTACCTGAACGAACTGACCCAGGGAAAAAGCGCTGTACAGCTCATCGATGAAATATGTTTTTCACCCAACGGGACGCTATCGGATGAATATAACCAATTGTATTACTCCCTTTTTAAAAATGCCAATAAGCATATGGCGATAATCGAGGCACTTGCCAATCATCCTGCCGGGATTGAAAGGGGAACACTTATCAAAAGTTCGGGATTACCGGATGGCGGTACTTTCACAAGGGCTTTGAGCGACCTGATCGAAAGTGGGTTCATAACCAAATACCGCCCTTTTAACAAAA
>JAJRTT010000421.1 GCA_024278155.1 Bacteroidota bacterium
AAGGTCCATACGGATCAACACCGAAGGGGAAAGGAACAGCGGCAACGCAATCAGGAATACCCAACCATAAAAAGTGCCGTTGAGCATATTTTCGGGCAATTCGTTCAATCTTGTCAGGCCCTCTGTATCTTCCAAAATGCCAGGGATAAATATGGCAATGATCATAAAAATGATAATGATGAATTGTATCATATCGGTAATAATGACCCCCGACATTCCGGCAATTGCCGTATAACCAATAACCACAATACAAGAGATTATGGCAGCCGGAATATAATCAATGGTGAAAGCGAATTTCAGTAAAGCCGCCATTCCAACAAATTGCGCCGATAACAAGAAGAAAAAGATAAAAATATTGGTTCCGCTAACGGCCGAAGAAAACAGGCGGGCAAATTTAGGGTCATCGGGATTTGTGTACCTGTTATTGAGATATTGCGGAAAAGAATAAATTGTTTCCTTACGCCCTACCTCGTTCATTTTGGCCGCAAATCGCGATAAGATAAAAAAGCCAATTACATAAGCAACTCCAATACCCACGGCCGCCAGACCCGATTCATAGCCCATGGCCATCAATCCCATGGAAGTGCCACCGCCCACAAAAGTCGCCAGTGTGGTAGCCACAAGCGGAAACGTCCTTGTTTTACGGTTATTGACAAGGTAACTCTCCATATCGGTGGTTTTCACATGCCGCATGGAAAGGACAAGGATGAGAACGAGGTAAACGACAATCCAAAAGATGATCCAGGCCATGATGAAATATTTTGTGAAGGCAAGTAATTTTTACAAAAATAAGGTATTTGAAATAACCCATTTCAGTCGATAATTGTTGTGGTAGCAAGATTTCGTATATTTGCAAAGTTAAATAAAACAAACAAGGTTAAAATGCCCAAAGTATTCACATGGCGTGGTTATAGGTTTCATTTTTTCTCAAATGAGGGCAACCCATTGGAACCATGCCACATTCATGTACAAAAAGATAAAAACCGGGCTAAATATTGGCTTGAACCTTTTATCTCATTGGAATACAATTATGGGTTTACGTTTAAGGAGTTAAGTAAATTCCACAAAATTATTGAGGAAAATTCTGAAACAATTAAAACAAAATGGAATGAGCACTTTAACAATTGAGGCTTCGGCAACAAAAGTATGGTTTGACCAATACAATATGTGGATCGCATTGACAGATGGCAGGCAATTATCTGTTCCAATTGAATATTTTCCAAGGTTACTCAATGCAAATCAGGAGCAAAGAAAAAAATACATATTAAGTGGAAATGGCACCGGTATTCATTGGGAAGAACTTGATGAAGATATTAGCGTGGCAGGTTTATTATTGGGGCAAGGGGATTTAAACCGTTACAAACAATATAAGTTGGACAAGCCCTAATATAGTTCCAAATACTCAAACCCATTCCCGGTCCATTCCAAAAACCTTTCAAAATCCTTAAAACCGATTACCAGGGAGGCGGTGTTTTCATTCGGGTGAAAACTGATTTTTTCGGATTTGCGGAGGTTCTTGTCCAGGAAAAGATAAACATGGTTTTCCTCATCGTTTATCAACCCAAAAGGGGAAACCGAACCGGGTTTCAGCCCAAGGTATTTCAACATCCTTTTTTCGGAAGCAAAGGAGAGTTTTCCTTGTTTCAACCTTTTTTCAAGATCATGGATGTTCAGGGCCTGTGTATGTTCCAAAATAACAAGGTAATGGCGGTTGCCTTTGTGGTTACGGAAAAAGATATTCTTGCAATGTGTCGCTTTCAGATCGACCC
The DNA here is from genome assembly GCA_024278155.1 of Bacteroidota bacterium. GTDB lineage: Bacteria > Bacteroidota > Bacteroidia > Bacteroidales > JAADJA01 > JAADJA01. Next base: position 1,770 of record JAJRTT010000421.1, read on the forward strand.
AGTATTTTTTTGCCTCCTCGATGGTTGGGGCGGGCGGGTGTTCATAATATTCAAAATCGATATTGAGTTCTTTTAGGATTTTGAAGAGTTTGGGTTGTCCGTTCATGGTAAATGTAATTTGTGGTAACAAAGGGTAATTAATAGTAATTGATCGTAATTATTATTCATTTACCTGTAGCCAATCGCTGCATAGCCCACCCAATGGTTGTCATAGGCCGGAGCGGTGGTTCCCATACCGATATCTTCTACTTCGAGGGTTGCATGGTCGATGCTGCTGGAATATTCGATGGCCGCCCCAAACAACGGCTCGCCTTCCATCAGTTCATTAAGTTTGTAAGCCGTCAACAATCCCAGCGGAACCGAATACCTTCCGCACCATGTCCATTTGTATTTCCTGAAATCATCCTTATCGACCGTAAGCTGTGTAAACTCGTGGATTTTTTTCGGGGTGTAGGGCCCAGAAATGGTTTTCATCACATCGTACTCGTGTAATTTGGTTTTTTCGTTGGCCTTGCAGCCAATGCCGTTAAAAGCAAAATTCGACCCTCCCCATTCTTCATCGCCATAATGTACGGCATCGGTTGAAATGACCATGGCAAAATCTTTTCCCCATTGCAGATTATGTTTTTCAACTGCTTTTTTGATTGAATTTGCCAGTGGACCGGCAATTTTTTCCATGGTTTCAAAAGACATATAGGGGACGAGAATGGAAACGATTTCAATATCCCGATTGTAATACTGAAGAAAAGGGACAATGGCCTCCACCGAATGTTCGATTTTTTGCATGCTATCGTTTACCTGATAAATCCCTTTGGGAAGATTCGCAATAATTTCATTTCGAATAGCCGAAACCTTTACATTGCCATAAGGTTCTTTCCAATAATCATAACTGTCGAAAACAATTTGGTTTTCCAGGTTTAGTTTTTTTGCTTTGTGCGCCACCCCGATCAGGATGATGGTTTTTGCTTTGATGTTTTTCAAAACGGCCGGGTACATATATCCAACATACGCATAATCATCGTGGGGCGAAACGGCCACACGCCAACCCTGTTCACCAATACTCGAATAGGCCAGTTTTTCTTTTAGGATTTTTCCCTGCTCCCGTTCAATCCGGGCCATAACGCTGTCCATTTGCCAATTGTATTGCACAAAGCCAACCGTATCAACGGGTTGCCGGACAGTAATTTCTTTTTTTCCATTTGGTTTCTGTCCATTGTTACAGGCCGAAATAAGAATAGTACTGACAACTATTCCAAACAATAAATTAAAGGTTCGTTGCATTTTATTAATTTTATTGGGTTTTATAAAAAGAACAAAACTATGAAAATTAAACAAAGGGGGATAATTACATTCGTCTTATTGCTTTTAATAATTCCCCTGGGGTTTTATACAAAGGTTTATTCAGGCCCGGCCAATATGTGGGTCAACAATTCGCTTGGGGGATTTTTCTATGAGATATTCTGGATACTCCTTGTGTCCTTTCTTTTTCCCAAAGCAAAACCATTTCGCATCGCCCTTTGGGTTTTTCTTGTTACCTGTGCCATCGAATTCCTGCAACTCTGGCATCCCCCTTTCCTTGAAATGCCCCTGGGAAATTTCATTGGGCGCACAATTCTCGGCAATTCGTTTAATTGGGGCGATTTCCCCTATTATTTCCTGGGGAGCCTGATTGGGTTTTTTATTTTGAAGGGAATCGGGAAAATCCATTCATGATAATTTTATGATATTTTGATATTATTGGAATTTGATTCCGATAAAACCCGATATTTTTGGAATCACAGTCCAATAATATCCGAATTAATTTATGGCGAAAACCTAAAAATCATTGCTACGGGCAGCAGTGTTTTTTATATCGATTCAAAATTCAAGGATTCCCTTGCGGGACGAAAACGTTTATTTGAACTTCCGACCCTTGATTTTGAAGAGTGGTTGATTTTCAATGATTTTCATGATTTGGCAAAAGTGCTAAGTTTGATCAAAAATCAAATTGATTATATCTCAACGAGGAATATAGAGTTGATGGAAAAATCCAATGAATTCCTTGTTTTTGGAGGCTATCCGGCCGTTGTTCTTGAACCAGACCCGGACGAAAAAATCAACCTCCTGAAGGATATCAAAAATTCTTTCCTAAAAAGGGACATTGATGAATCGGGTATCAGCAACCCCGATAAGTTCTATATGCTTTTGGCTCTATTGGCCGGTCAGGCAGGAAGCCTTGTGCACAGGAACAAACTTGCCAATACGCTTGACATCGACAACAAAACCATTGACAAATACCTTTATGTCCTGCAAAAATGTTTTCATATCGAGCTGGTGAAGCCCTTTTATTCAAACCTGCGCAAAGAACTCACCAAAATGCCAAAAGTTTATTTCAGGGATCATGGTTTAAGGAATATTGCGCTCAACCGGTTTTACGATTTTAAGTCGCGGGAAGACCAGGGTGTTTTACTTGAAAATTATGTATATAAACGCCTGACAAATATGTATGACCCCGACAATATCCGTTTTTGGCGCACTACCGATATGAAGGAAATCGACTTTGTTATAAATACTTCATTTGGCCAAGGTTTGGCTTATGAAGTAAAAATGCAATGCAAAAACCTAAAACAAAGTGCCCTCAATAAATTTACCGGTTCATATCCCAATTATAAGGCCGGGGCAATCTCCTATAACATTGATGCCAATTGCAAATGGGTTTTGAAACCATAAACCAATTATTGTTGATTTAGCCTGAAAATCATGGTTTCTACCTGTTCTCAACAAAGCCCTTTATTTTGTTCCACAGGCCACTGCCTATCATTTCGTTTGCGTCATTGATGATCTTTTTTATCAGTTCAAGGATATCGCCTTTCCCGGCCCAGTGTTTCTTTACTGTTTCTTCATTGTTCTCGTTAATAATATCGTTCAGCACCCAGGCGGCAAGCGCCAAATCATCGATAAAGCCTATTGGGCCAACAATTGCCTCGGGGATCAGGTCGATGGGGGAAACAAAATAGGTTATTGCCAATCCAAGTTTCACCTTGTCCTGAACGGAAATGCCCTTGTCCAACATCAATCTTACAATCAAATGGAAAAGGTCGGGCACGGCC
>JAJRTT010000422.1 GCA_024278155.1 Bacteroidota bacterium
AAGTTTCATTACAAATAGATTTTGGTTGCAATGTCAAACAAAAAAATAATAAATTCCGGACGTGTTCTCCTTTTTAAAATATTTGGTAGTGAGGTCTGTTTGTTGATTTTCGAATTAGGGAGGCAGAATGCATAAATATAATTTTGCATAAGGTAAACCCAATATTTTTATGATTGATTTCTATATATTCGAAAAATCAAGTATATTTGTGCGCATATATTGAATCAATAGCATCTTAAATTTATGCGCATGGCAACTTTTAACATCACAATATCGGAAGAGGTAAAATTGTTCATAAAGGAATTGGCACATGACATGAGTGTTTCGGCTTCATCCCTTATTGAAACAGAATTCAGGAACAAACTTAAATTAAAAAAATTAAAGGAAAGAAGAGACGATGAAAACGAGCTTTCAGAAAACCAAAAGAAGCAAATTGAAAGGATTAAAATGTTGAATGGCTTTTTTGCCACAAATGTCGATATAGATTATAAGAAAGCAAAATCCAACCATATCAATAATAAATACCTGAAATAATGGATATTTTTATTGATACAAATGTTATTTTGGACTTTCTGTTGAAAAGGGAGTCGAACACCGCCTTGTTTATTTCCTGCGAGAAAGAAGGATTTAACATGTTTACAAGTATTTTATCGTATAATACTATTTATTATGTTCTTTTCAACAACACCTTAAAAGGCACCAATAAGAAAGCAAGACATTCAATAATTACAAAACAATTAAAGGAATTGAAAAAGTTTATATTGCCTATTCCAACTAGCGTTAAGGATTTTAACATTTCCCTGGATTCTGGTTTTCTTGATTTTGAGGATGCGTTGCAACATTACACAGCCATAGGCAATAATATTGATTGCATTATAACACGAAATAAAAAGGACTACTCAAAATCTGAATTGCCGATTTATTCCCCTATTGAATTTTTACACTCTTTTCAATTATAAAACTGTATTTTTGTTATCAAAATTTTCATTGATGACAAAAAACCTTCTCGAAACCCCCATCGAATACTTAAAAGGCGTGGGCCCCGTTCGGGCCGATGTGCTCAAAAAGGAATTGAAGGTCTTTACGTTTAGTGATTTACTGGGATATTTCCCTTTCCGGTATGTTGACCGGAGCAAGTTTTATAAAGTAAACGAAGTAACAACCGATGCGGCCTGGGTTCAGTTAAAGGGTAAAGTCAAGGGTCTTCAAAAAATCGGAAAACCCAGGGGTGGAAGGCTTGTTGCTTATCTGGAGGATGATACCGGCCGTATGGAACTGGTTTGGTTCAGGGGCTTTCAATGGTTGATGAACAAGTTTTTGCCCAATGAGGAGTACATCGTTTATGGGAAACCGAATTTGTTCAACGGAAAACTGAACATCCCCCATCCCGAAGTGGAAGCCGTATCAGAGGCACAAATCCATCTTGGCGACAAACTTCAGCCATTTTACTATTCAACGGAGAAGCTAAAGGCAAAAGGGCTTGACAGCAAAGGGATCGGAAAGATCATGAAAACCCTGATAATACAGGTTCAGGGGATAATCCCTGAAACCCTTTCTGAAGAAATTAGAAAAGAATTGAAGTTGATTCCAAGGGAAGAAGCCATCTTGAACATCCATTTCCCCATAAGCCCGGAAATATTGAAAAGGGCCCAATCCCGCTTGAAATTCGAAGAACTGTTCTTTATCCAACTGAATCTCCTGAAGTTGAAACTGATCCGGATGGAAAAAATCAGGGGAAACCGTTTTACTGTGGTTGGCAACCATTTGAATGATTTTTACAAAAACTGCCTGCCCTTTGAACTTACAAGGGCCCAAAAAAGGGTCATCAAGGAAATCCGGGTCGATATGGGTTCGGGGCATCAAATGAACCGGCTTTTACAAGGGGACGTGGGAAGTGGGAAAACCCTTGTGGCATTGATGTGCATGTTGATTGCCCTTGATAACGGTTATCAGGCAAGTTTGATGGCGCCCACGGAAATCCTTGCCCAACAACATTTCAAATCCATTTCAAAAATGCTGGAAGGTATGGATATCCAGGTGGCCCTGCTAACGGGATCCACTAAGGCCAAACAACGGACCGCACTCCACGATTTACTGCAAAGCGGCCATATCCATATCCTTATTGGCACACATGCCCTTATCGAAGATACCGTAAAATATAAAAACCTGGGATTGGTCATAATAGACGAACAACATCGCTTTGGCGTGGCTCAACGTGCTAAACTGTGGAAGAAAAACACCACTCCCCCGCACATTTTGGTCATGACGGCCACGCCCATTCCCCGTACCCTGGCAATGACTTTTTATGGTGACCTTGAAGTTTCCGTGATCGATGAACTGCCGCCCGGGAGAAAATCAATTAAGACAGTCCACTTTTATGATAAGGACCGTTTGCGCTTATTTGGTTTTATGAAGCGACAGATTACCGAAGGCCGACAGGTATATATGGTTTATCCGCTCATTAAAGAATCAGAGAAGCTGGACCTGAAACATTTGGAGGATGGGTTTGAAAGTGTCAGCCGTGCTTTTCCACTTCCC
>JAJRTT010000423.1 GCA_024278155.1 Bacteroidota bacterium
AAAATGGGGCCATCCGATTGATTGAACACTTCAAAATGGATGAAGCCCGAACGGACATAAGCTTCTTCAAGGGCGATGCCTTCAAAACCAAATGTTTCATAATCGAGCGGCCAGTCGAACGTATCTGAAATAATCAAATCGCCCGGTGCCAAAGGGATCGGGAAAGGGAGCCAATCCATGCTGTAAGCAAAATTAAAAAGGGTATCGGGCAGTTTCACAAGCGAATCCACATTGATCTCATATAACTTTTCGTTGAAGACAAAGGAGAGCAGTTGATCCGGGTTTTCCACAATCAAGGAATCATTGAACACGTCATATACGCCAATGGTATCAATAAAAAGCGGAGCCAACAATTCCACGTTCCAGCTTGGGGAAGGGCTTTTCTTGCGGCATCCAAGATTCAGGATAAGGAGACCAAATGAAATGAAAACCACGTATTTTAAATATTGGGAGATATACATAAATCCAATTGTATCATGCTTTGCTGATGGGATTCTACTGATGTTTTGTTTTTTTGTTACTGAAAAAAACAAAAAAACCAGGGTCAATGAAAAGTCATTTGACCCTGATTCAAGATATTTGCTTTTGTCCCGGGTTTCAATCCAGGCGATTCCAGCTTCTGTGAACGCTGGAAGGTCTTAGTTGTCCAACTGAACCCAGGTTGTTCCGTTATAGCCCCAGAAATTTGTACCGTCAAACCGGATTGTTCCGGCTTCCGTAACGCTTGTATCCCCAACTGTAAGCCCCCCGGCGGTTTTTACCTGGGTAACGTTTGCATTTCCAAGCATGATCTGGTTACTGGAAGTTGCCACAGCACCACTTCCGATCGAGGTCGTATTGTTCAATCCGTTCAAGGTTTGGCCGGCCCCATATCCGAGTGCGGTATTGTTCCCCCCATTTTTATTGTCGTATAAAGCCTTATAGCCAATCCCGGTGTTCCTCGAACCACTTTGGTTCTTGTACAGGGCATTGGACCCAACGGCAGTTAACCGGTCACCTGTGTAGTTCCCCAGGTTAAAAATATCCAAATCAGCGAGGGCACTAAACCCAATTACGGTATTGTCACTAGCCGTGGTAAACATTTTATATGCCCAGGTCCCCATAATGGTATTGAACGAACCACTGCTATTTGCAAAACTTGTGGAATGCCCAATGGAAATGTTCCCACTCCCGTTCGCCACGGGCAGTGCCAAGGAACCAATCCCAATGTTCCTGACCCCGGATGTGTTTCCGTTCAATGCCTGGCTACCAAGCCCAATATTGTTTTCACCGGAAATGTTCGACTGTCCTGTCTGCCTACCGATAAAAACATTCGCATTGCCGGTCAAGTCATCGTTTCCCCCCGCTTGTTCACCCAGGAAAATCGAATTTCCGGTGCCTGTCTGCCAGATGTGCCCTGCAACATCCAGCTTTGCACCAGGTGAAGAAGTGCCAATCCCTGTATTGCCGGAATTGTTGTTGTACAAATCGTTTCCGTTTACAGTCCAGTCGCCATCAGGGCCGGAAGCCCCACCAATTGCAGCCCATACCGCTCCATCCCAAAAGTAGAATCCTGGCGTATTGTCCGATTGATAGATCAAGAGGCCTGTTGCCGGGCTTGCGATCAAATCCCGTTGGGCCATTGTCATACGCGGGACCAAGACCCCGCCAGTGGTTGATTTAACATCGAGAAGTGCTGACGCATCTGCCTGCGATCCATCGGTATTGATTGCCACTCCCTGATTTTGTGCCATTGCCACAGAAAACCCAAGGCTGAGGATAAGTGCTAAAAGTGTAATTTTTATTGTTTTCATATTTTCTGTTTTTTTATTTGATTATTTATTTTGTTTCCAAGTAACCTTTTATAGCCACGAAATCCCGAAACCTCTAAATCCCACAAAAGTTATTATACCGAAATATGGCTTTTTGTGGGGTTTTGTGTATTTGTGTTTTAGTGGCATTTTTTTTATTGCTTTCTATATGAACCTATAACTATTTAATGTAAACTTTTTCAGAGGCAACACCTTCATCGGCAATGAGCCTCACGATGTAATTCCCATTGGCATTTGCCAGCTTGATTTCATTTCTCCCCATATGGGCATTTCCTTCGGCAACAAGGCGACCTGAGATGTCATAAACGAAAACATCCCCTGAGATTTCAAAGGGCACATCAACGATCACTTTCTGTTGCCAACTGAAAATCCGTATATTTTCCATGGAAACTTCCTGGCTAAACCTGTCGGAAAAATAAACATTGAAACGCTTATAGTTGTCATCAGGATCGGACGTGAACTTATAAACCGGGTCAAGCCTTAAATCCCGAAAAATATTTTCCTGTTTATCCTCAAGGAATATGGGCAAATCCGTTGGAAAGCGATCAAGCCATTCGGCAGTTATCGTGTATTCCTGCGATACCCTGGATTCAAAATCCACAGGGATTACCGGATATTCATCAATTGATGGAAGCTCGTTCAAGGCATATTTTTGCCCCAGGACAACCGAGTACATCGAAAGCACTTCCTGAATGGGATAATAATATATACCATCGTATTCGGGATCGAAACCCGAAGTGGCCCCGGGATAAAAACCGATAATCGTTTTGTCGGAATGGCCATTGCCTTCTACGGTAAGCATAAGTTGATCCTGTAAGACATCATTTCCTGATTTTAAAAATGTTGCAGCATTGTGTTCCCTTTGGGAAGCAGGGATCGTAAGTGAAGCTGCAGAACCATCCTGAACAGCGGTCCGTACCCAAAATCCCTGTGTGGCCGCAACATAGCCCCCGTTAGGATTGGTCCCTGTCCCCAAATTGTAATTCCAGTTCACATAATTCCCGCTCACACTGTTGTCATAAATGTACATGGTAGCGCCCACATTTACCAGGTTCCAGTCTGCATTTCCGTTCCAGTTAATGGCAACAGGAAACGGATTCCCGATCAGGTTCCAGCCGGTGTTCGGACTTGAAACCGTATTTCCCAACGTCAAATTAACATCCTGGTTATTCATGGTCCCCGAAAAAAGAACCGAATCAGGCGAAGGGGGGTTCGTGCCGTTTGGATCGGTCACATACTTCCATGCAAAATAGCCTTCGCCCACGTTCAATGGAATTGTTAGGGGCAGGTCGAGATAGGTCCAGCTATCGTCGTTTTCGTGATATTGTGCCAGATAATGCCATAAGTAGGCTTCGATCACTTCGTCCTGTATGGGCGAAGAAACCATGTGCCATCGGTCGGCGTACAGATATTGTTCTACCTGGGCTTTCCCGCCGCCCGAAAAGGACAATGTCCCGTACTGAAGGAAGGAAGGTGCATTGGAATAGTCGTCTTGCAGCAATAATTTATCGCCGCCCACATCTACCGTAACGCCGGGGCCAACAGTAATGTCAACGCCCGGGCCCACGATCATGCTTGCCTGACCGTATGTGTTCGCGAACCATGCCGACAAGATGACGGCAAAAAGAGTAAACAAAGAATTTTTCATAAGCTTTTAATTTATGATTATTATTAAACTGATTTAATAAAGGGGAAACCCTTAAATGAAAGATACGAAACAACTTCCCCATTTAGGCAAGTTCTCTTCACCTTTTACTTTGTTGGGAAAACATTAAATAAACCCTCTGCGTGTAGCTGAAGCTTTACCGCGTTCGCTTAAAGCTTTAGCGGTTGCGAAGCGGAGGCACAGGCTATTCGCAGTTTTTCCGACTCGTAAAAAACAAAAACAACAATGCTTGTTCTGTTGAACTTATTTTGTATCTTTCACTAATGCTCAAAAGTACAAAAAATATTTTACTCAACAAAAAACAGGACAACTCCTGCAACAGCAATCATGGCCCCAATAACTTCTTTTTTGTTTATTTTTTCCTTGAAAAAGATAACTGCCGGGGGGATAATCAGTATTGGGATAATGGCCATTATGGTGGATGCAATCCCTGTGGTGGTATATTGAACAGCAAGCAATGAAAAGGAAACCCCCAGGAATGGCCCAAAAACAGAACCCACCGACAAGTTGATCATCCCTTTTCTGTCTTTCAGGCCGTTAAAGACCACATTCCAATTGCCCCGGATGCTAAACAAAATCGCAAAGCCAATCAACCCGGCCAAAACACGTATTTGCGAAGCGGCAAAGGCATTGTAACCTTTCATCCCAAATTTACTGAGCACCAGTCCAACGGACTGTCCCACAGCCCCGCCAAAGGCCAGTAAAACCCCAACTATAGGATAGGAAAACTTCAATTTCCTGCTTCCCGGAACTTTATCGTTACCAACTTCCCTTTTAAGCACAACAAGGCTTACACCTGAAATCGTCAATATCATTCCCAACACATTTAGCAAGGTAAGGGTCTCCCCGAGTATAATCCATCCAAGCAATGCTGTAATAGGCGGGACAAAGGCCATCACAAGCATGGATATGCGTGCCCCCACCATCACAAAAGCCCTGAACAGGAACTGGTCACCAATTACAAATCCAACCAATCCAGACAATACCAACCAAAACCATGTTTCGCCGGAAGCATCTGTTGGGAAAGCAAGCCCCCTTGTGAAATACAAATAGACCGTGTAGATAAAAAATGCGATGAAAAGCCTGACAACATTCACGGTCATCGCCCCAACCCTTTTTCCGGCAACTTCAAACACCATGGCCGTAATGGTCCAGAACATGGCTGTGAGGAGTGCGGCTATTTCGCCAAAATGGGATTGGAACATTTCCGATTGTTTTGTTTCAACAAATTTGAGGAAACAAAGGAACGATTAATTATTGGACTCCTTAAAAAAATGCTATGAGGCTTCAAGGAATCAATGATTCAAGTGGGTCAAGCTTAAAAGGTTAAAGGGTTTATCGGGGGAACAAACTGTTTTCAAAAAAAGTTTAACCGGAAAAAGTTCATCCGGGATTACTCTATGTGCCCTAAATCCGATTTCCTCCGGATATCCATTATTTCGGAAGCAATTTCCTCGATGGCCTTGCCTCCCACCCGTATCACCGACCAATGCGGTTGCCTTTGGTATAAACCAAGGGCATAATTCAATTCCCTTGTAACATGTTGGTATTCGGCATAACTGCCCGTGGCCCCACCGAGATGGGCATGGCGGATCTTTCGCAATTGCGACAGCCGGGTTGCATACGTGGTAAGGCCATAAACCTTATGCGGGTCAATTTCATATATTTCTGTGGGCAGTTTCACTCCAAGGACGATGGGAATATTTGCAACCAACATACCTTTAAGGGCAAGATAAATACTCAATGGTGTTTTAAACGTACGCGAAACCCCAAGTATCACGATATCGGCTTTGTCAACCTCATGGACACGCAA
>JAJRTT010000424.1 GCA_024278155.1 Bacteroidota bacterium
ATGATCGATGCTTTAATACCAACAGTATAAGACAACAACCATGGAAATAGAAAAAGGCAAAACAGCAAAATATTTGAAGGAGAAACGCCCTGTTCCCAAAGAGGTAACAGCGCAGTTGAAATATTTTACGAAAACCAAAAGGTCGATATTGACCGCACTCAAGGAAAGCGACAAATCGGTCCCCCAGCTTGCAGGGGAATTGGGGCTTCCCAAAGAGGAAGTGATGTACCAGTTGATGAGCTTGTTGAAATACGGTTTTGTGGAAACCGGTGAGATAGATGATATGGATGAATATTTTTCGTACAAAATCAAAAAGTGATGGCAAGGATAAATCCTGAATTTACAAAAGAATTGAAAAAATATGGTGCATTCAATGCCAATGCCTGTTACAATTGTGGCAATTGCACTGCGGTCTGTACCCTTTCGGACGAAGATAATTCATTCCCCCGGAAAATGATCCGTTGCAGTGTCCTGGGCCTGGAGGATGAAATACAAATGTCATTGGATCCGTGGCTTTGTTACTATTGTGGCGAATGCAGCACTACCTGCCCACGGGAAGCCGATCCGGGAGAGTTGATGATGTCCTTGCGCAGATGGCTGACCTCTAAGTATGATTGGACAGGCTTGTCGGGTATGCTGTATAAATCACTGACGGTTACAGTTTTTGCCTTCCTGGTTTTAGCGATAGCCGTAATCTTCTTCGGGGCTTATGAAAAATTCAATTTGGAAAAAATTACCCACCTCGGGCATTATTTTGAAATATTGGCCATTAGTGTTGTTTTCCTGTTGGTTTTGCTCCCAAATATCGCTCATATGTGGTGGATGACAATTGGTAAACATAAAACAAAAGTCCCACTTTCTGCTTATTTCAAATCAATGGGCGAGTTGCTTGTCCATATGTTTACCCAAAAACGTACCTTGGGGTGCGATGATAACCAAACCCGATGGTTCGAGCATTTTATCCTCGTCCTGGGCTATTTGACTTTGCTGTTAACGACCGTGTTCCTTGATTGGTTTGGCACGCAAATTATATTTGTAATTGTATTGGGTTATGTTGAAAGTGCCGTAATCTTTATCGTGACCTTCGATTTTGTGAGGAGGCGTATCCAAAGGGAAGCAGAGATAAGCAAGCATTCCCACACCAGTGATTGGTTCTTTGTCATTTGGTTGTTCCTGATGGGGCTGACCGCCTTTTTCGTCCGTTTGTCCATCGATCTGGACATACTGGAAAACAATATTTGGATATACCTTTTCCATTTGATCATATTGGTACAATGGGCATTGATCATTGTTCCCTTTGGGAAATGGACACATTTCCTTTACCGGTCATTTGCCATCTATTTTGAAAAGCTAATTCAAGTTAAAAGATAAAGATAAGCAATACAGATACTGCAATAATTATCGAATAGCCCAATATCACCGGTTTCCTGATGGGCTTGCTGCCAAGGGAAAGTGCATAGCCAAGTTTTACGATATTGTTGCTTGTAATGGCTATCAGGCTTGCATTGGCGATTGCAGGAAGGGCGATTTGATATTTTCCCGTGAACAGGCTCATCAGGAAAGGGTCAATGTCGGTAACGCCCACTACCAATGACAAAACATCCAACCCATTGGCCCCGAAATTTTTGAGGACATATTTTGTGAGCACCGCAAACAGCACGAATAAAAATGCAAATAACAAGGCGGTCTTGAACTCCAACGGGTTTTTATGTTTGTGTTCGTTTATTTCGGTGTTTTGCCCGGTCTTGCCCCATTTCCTGAGCGACCACGAAACCATAAAACTGAGCAAAACCAGAATGGCAAACGGCAGGGCCAATACTTGTGCGAGTGCCTGGTTGAAAATCAATATCAATATGTAAATACGGATGAACATCATGGCCGTGGCCAGTAAAATGGAGGCCGAAACATTGTTTATGGCCACATTGGGCTCTTTGCTTTTCCGGGCCAGGACCACGGTTGTTGCTGTGCTGCTGTACAATCCACCAAGCAGTCCCGTTATAAGTATCCCGCTTTTTGGGAAAACGAATTTCCTGAGCAAATAGCTCAAATAGGAAACACCAGAAACCACTACCACCACCAACCAGAACTTGAACGGGGAAATGGGGACAACATCGCTGATGATATCGTGGGGGAGCAAAGGGAGGACGATGCCGCTCATTGCAAGGAACTTGGCAAGGATCGTAAATTCATCATTGTCGAATTTGCTGCTCAGTACCTTGAACTGCTCCTTGGATTCGGTGAGGATGAGCAAGGTTGTCACCACAAGGATCGTAAGCCAGATGGGGCTTGTATAAAGGAGCGGGGCAAGACTGTAAGTAATTAGTGCGGAAACAAGCGAGGTTATCCCGTACATTTTTTGGTTTTCGATTTTTTTCAGGTAGTAAATGCCGAGGAACAAAGAGATGATAATTGCCCCCAGACCAAAAAGCCATATTTGTGAAGGCGAAATGATATATAACGTGAACCCGAGGATACCGATAAAGGTATATGTCCTGTCCATCCCAAAAAGGCTGTCGGGTCTTTCGTCCTTATGCCGCCTTCGTTGCTCCAGCCCAATCAAAAGTGAAAAGATGGTAACGAGAAGGAAATTGATAAAATCAACGGGTATTTCTTTGATAAAATTCATTAAATTATCTTATCCGGCTGTTGTTTGTAAATTTTGGTAAGTATCGAGTACAATTCGGGATGCTTCCTTTTTAGTTTGTCGGGATTGTCGAAAAAATATTCGCTCGCCACCGACAGGAACTCTGCATTGTTGGTCAAGGCATACGGGTTAATGTCGGACTTCCCCTTTTCGATCTTAAGCATTTCTTTCCTGATTTCCTTTATCCAGGGCAAGGTGTAGGAGTGCCGGAAAAGGATTTCAGGGACACCGTCAACGGCGCCATCGGCCTTGTCGATAAGGTGGACAAATTCGTGGATGCCCACATTGTTGCGGTGCCGTGTCCCGTTATAGGCTGCTTCCAGGTCGGGTTTCGACAGAATTACGATCCCGTTCATAAACCCGTCCCCGATCATCCCGAGGATATTGCGCTGGTCGGGGCCTCTCTCTTCGGTCCTGAATTTCGAATCGAATGAATTTGGGTATAAAAGCACTTCCCCCACATTCGGGAAATCGTAGGCCGGGAATGCGAACATTGGGATTACGGCACTTGCGGCAACAAGCAATTTGTCGGTATCGTCGATTTCAACATCCACACCGCTGATTTTCTTGTGGGCGATAAAGCCCAGTGCCCTTTTCTCGAATTCCTTTTTTTTATCGCCGGGCAGGTTCCGGTAATAAAGCACCTTCTCCGAAAGTATTGTCTTCCACGCTTCAGGAAACGGGGAGGCAAGCAATTTTTTATCGGTCTTTTTCCGTTTGAAAACATAGCGGAAAACAATGAAGACGGCGATTGTTACAAAGAAAAGCAAAAATAGGGTAATGGGTGAATTTGCCATGTTGACAGATGTTGTTTATGACATCAAAGATAATTATTTTACGATCAACATAGGGACTGTATTGTTAATGGATATTATTTTTTCGACAAAACTCCCGAGCAGGAAAACGTCCAGGGCGGTATGGCTCCGGGTTCCCATGATGAGCAAACTTGGTTTTTCCTTATCGAGGTATTCGCGCATTGCATAATAAGGCTTGGCCCTTGTTTCTTCCACTACGTCAGCTATCAAAGGGAAATCGTAGCCCTTGGAATTGGCGGATATAAAGTCCCTGAATTCTTTCCTCTGCTGGTCAAGGAACACATCGTCAACCGACTTGAAATCGGTAGAACCAAATTGCTTGTAACAATCGACAATTGCATTGCTGAGCTCTGAATAATAAGGCAAATGGGCAATATGCAGGCAAGTGATTATTGGTTTGGGATCTATCATCGAACAAAAGTCCAGGGCACTGTGCAGGACTTTTCTGGAAAAATCGGTCAGGTCAAGTGCAATGACGATGTTTGAAATGGATTTCCCTGAATTTTCGGGGATTATAAGCGTATTGGCCTGGATATGCCTCGTAATATATTTGCCCATGATACCATCGGTCCCGTTTTTCTTCCCAAGGGCAATAAAATCCGTATCCGTTTTATGGTATTGGTGCAGGAACATTTCAACAAACGAACCGGCAAGTGCATGGTTTTTGACTTTTTCGACATGTGGATAGCAGTTGTCGAAACGTTGGTGCATTTCCTGCCCAAAGGCTTTTAGCATTAAATCGCCCCCTTTGTTGCCGGAACTTTGCTGAAGTGCATTAAAGGTGCTTTTTGCGGTAAACACAAACAGGTTGTTCACATGGTTTACCGGAAGGTGTTGGGCCAAAAAATCAATATGGCCGCACAATGTTTTGTCAACTTCGGAGAAATCGACACCTACGATTAAATTGTTTATTTTCATGATTTTTTGTTTTAAAATTAAGTTCAGTTTCTTTTATTGTTCTTTAAGGACTTGATATATTGAATCCTTAAAGTTATTAAACCCTTATCGCCTTGAGTCATTGTCTCCTTGCCCCCTTGAATCCATCAAGCATTGATCATCCAATACCCGTAAACCGGTATGTCCACAATCCCTGCCTCATCCATATATTCGCCCATATAAGGGCTGTAGAAGTTTACGTTCTCCAGGTTATCGCCCGGGATATCAACATTATAGACCACCACGCCCGCATCTTTCACGAGATCGAAAAGCTTCACGGCTTCACGTCGTTTTATTTTAAAATGCTTCTCGAAAAGGCTTATTATTTTCCATCTCCCTATGGAGTAGCCATCGTCCAGCCTTTTGCCCGTATGTTCCAGGATCACTTCGCCAACTGAGGCAATGGAACGGCCATTGCTTAAATCGCGGCAATAGGTTTCCTCAAGGTCAATGAGCATGATGGTCGTTTTGGCAATTATCTTGTCTATCTCGGTCAGGTGTTTTTCCACCCTCTCTTTTTCGACCTGGA
>JAJRTT010000425.1 GCA_024278155.1 Bacteroidota bacterium
GGCACCGATGAGGCAAAAAGGACAAGCGTTTTACAATATCCCTATCTTTGGATTGGTGTTATTGCTTTGTTTTTTTATGTAGGGGCAGAGGTTGTTGCCGTTGACACGTTGATTTCTTATGGGAATTCCCTCGGTTTTGAACTGGCAGAAGCCAAATTCTTTTCATCTTTCACGCTTGGAGGAATGATACTCGGGTATTTCTTTGGGATATTCCTTATTCCCAAATTCATCTCACAACAAAAAGCACTCACTTATTTTTCAATCCTGGGGGTAATATTTACCCTTATCGCTGTAATGACAGGTGGATACACATCTATATTATTTATTGCCGCTTTGGGTTTTGCCAACTCCATTATGTGGCCGGCCATTTGGCCCCTCGCTATTGATGGTTTGGGGAAATTTATCAAGACCGGTTCGGCCTTCCTGATCATGGCCATAGCCGGAGGGGCAACCATCCCCTTAATATACGGTTACCTCGCCGGATTGGAAAATGTGGGCAACCGATTGGCCTATATCATCCTTGTGCCTTGCTATCTTATCATCCTGTATTTTGCCGTTAAGGGGCATAAGGTGGGGAAGAAAATTAAAAAAAACTAAACTAAATAGCTGAATTCAAGGTTAGTTTAATATTATCCAAATTTAAAACTACAATATGAAACCAACATTATTGATACTTGCGGCCGGGATGGGAAGCCGCTACGGAGGATTGAAACAAGTTGACCCTGTGGGGCCAAACGGGGAGGCCATTATCGAATATTCCATTTACGATGCCATCAGGGCAGGGTTTGGGAAAGTTGTATTTGTTATCCGTGAAAGTTTTGCCGAAGCTTTTAAGGAGAAATTCAACGATAAACTAAATGGGAAAATCGAAGTGGGATATGTTTATCAGGAATTGGACAATGTTCCCGAAGGAATCAAGATTTCTCCTGAAAGGGAAAAGCCCTGGGGGACCGGACATGCCGTGCTTGTTGCAAAGGAGGTGATAGATGAAGCTTTTGTGGTAATCAATGCCGATGACTTTTACGGGCCATCCGCTTACAAAATGACTGCCGATTACATGAACAGGGTTGCCAACGACGGGAATAACAGCTACTGTATGGTGGGTTACGGATTGCGGCACACACTTTCGGAGCATGGATATGTCTCCCGAGGGATTTGCCAAACAAATGAAAAAGGGTTCCTGAAAACCGTTGTGGAACGAACCAATATCGAAAGGATAAACGGCAAGATTATCACCAAACTGGAAGATGGTTCCGACATGGAGCTCACGGGCAACGAAGTGGTATCCATGAATTTCTGGGGATTTTCTGTTTCCTTTTTTGGGTTTTTGGAAACTTATTTTGAAAAGTTCATAAATGAAAATTCTGCAAACCCCAAAGCGGAATTTTATATCCCTTATGTGGTAAACGAGTTGATCAACAAGGATGAAGCCACATTAAAAGTATTGGAATCGCAGGATTTATGGTTTGGGGTAACCTATAAAGAGGACAAAGGGACAGCCGTTGAAAACATCAAAAGTTTAATTGGCAAAGGGGTTTATCCTAATAGCCTTTGGTAGTGTTATTAAACGTCATTGCGAGGAGGAACGACGAAGCAATCTGTTTGCTCTTAATATTCTTGCAACTTTTGCATTCAAACCAATAAAACATATTGACATAAATGGATTCCAAATTCCCCGATCTAATTTCACAATTTCAAATCAATGAAAAGCCAATTAATGTTTTTCCTTTCGGCTCGGGCCATATCAATGATACTTACAAAGTGGAGACAGAAGGGAGGAATTATCTCCTTCAAAGGATAAACCATTCCATATTCAAGGACGTGGAAGGATTGACCGGCAATTTCCTGAAAGTGACCGGACATATCAGGGAAAAGCTGAACAGCTCCAATAGCGGGCCGCAAACCCTAAAACTTTACCCCACCCATTCCAACACATATTTCCTCAAAGACCATGAAGGGAATTACTGGCGTTTATTGGATTTTATTGAAGACAGCAGCAGTTATGATTTGGTGGAAAACCAAACGATTGCCCACGAAGGGGGAAAGGCTTATGGTGAATTTGTAAAGATGCTTTCTGATTTTCCTGCTGAAACACTTGTGGAAACCATCCCGAAATTCCATGACATCCATTTCCGCCTTGACAATTTCAGGAAAGCGGCAAAAAACGATAGTGCCAAAAGAGCCGATGATTCAAAAAATGAAATTGATTTTATCGAAGCCCGTGCCGAAGAAATGAAATGTATAATCCGTTTGGGGACTGAAGGCAAAATCCCATTGCGGGTCACGCACAACGACACAAAAATAAATAATGTTTTATTTGACAAAACCGGGAAGGGGATTTGTGTGATCGACCTCGATACGGTAATGCCCGGCTATATCCATTATGATTTTGGCGATTCCATCCGTACCTTTACCAATACGGCAAGTGAGGACGAGCCGGATTTATCAAAGGTGGGCATGGACCCGGATTATTATGCTGCTTTTACAAGGGGCTTTTTAGAAGAAACGAAAGCCATCCTAAAAACAGAAGAGTTGAAATACCTGGCCTTTTCTGCCAAATTGATGACCTATATTATCGGCCTGCGGTTTTTCACGGATCATCTCGAAGGGGATGTTTATTACAAGACCAAATATCCCGGACATAACCTGACAAGGGCAAAAACCCAGTTCAAACTGTTGGAAAGCATGGAAGGCCAGTTTCTATTTATGAAGCAATATATTGAATCACTTTGTAATGATAATCCAATTTCGCAATACGGGACATAAAAAACGGGTGTACGACAAATTTCCACATCTATTATTTTAAAGGGGAAACAGGGCTAAGGAAAAGGGGAAAGGCCCCGAAATGTAACGGCATAGGGTGAAGTTTACGAAACCCTATGCCTGACCAATTAATTGGCATAAGGGCTGAAAGTCCGTTGTACAGTAACATACCGGGCTTTCAGCCCTTTTGGGGCCAGGTACATTTGTCACAGGTTTCCGCTTTGCTGCAACCTATTCTATTACATTTCGTCCTTGTCAGGACTTTAACCTCCAATGGAAATTTGCCATACACAAAAAAACCTGAGACTCACTCGTTTCAGGTTTTTTTGTATTTAAAGGATCAATTACTTTAGGCAAAAGCCAAAATAGACTTTTTAATAATTGCGATTGCTTCCATCAATTGTTCCTCGGAAATCACCAAAGGGGGTGCAAAACGGATGATGTGGTCATGGGTCGGTTTTGCAAGCACACCGTTTTTGGCCATTTCAAGGCATACGTCCATGGCTTGTTTTCCATTGGTCGGTTTGATTACAATTGCATTGAGCAAACCTTTTCCCCTTACCAGTTCGATCATTGGTGAATCGATGCTTTTCATTTCATCCCTGAAAATTTTCCCGAGATATTCCGCTCTTTCGGCCAGTTTTTCATCTTTTACGACCTCAAGGGCTGCAACGGCAACTTTCGCTGCTATCGGGTTTCCGCCAAAGGTAGAACCATGCTGGCCTGGTTTTATGGTCAGCATGACATCGTCATTGGCCAAAACAGCCGAAACAGGGAACACTCCACCAGACAAAGCTTTCCCAAGTATCAAAATATCGGGCTTCACACCTTCATGGTCACAAGCCAGGAGTTTACCGGTCCGTGCAATTCCTGTCTGGACTTCATCAGCAATAAACAATACGTTTTTGGCCTTGCACATTTCGTAAGCTTTTTTCAAATATCCCTCATCGGGCACAAAAACCCCGGCTTCACCCTGGATAGGTTCAACTAAAAACCCAGCCACATTGGGATCTTCCAGCTCTTTTGCCAAAGCATCCAGGTCATTGTAAGGAATAGTGACAAAGCCGGGAGTGTAAGGGCCAAACCCACCACGGGCATCAGGATCGGTTGACATGGAAATAATGGTGATTGTCCTTCCATGGAAATTTTCGGCACAGACAATAATCTTTGCTTCATTGGCCGCAATGCCTTTCTTTTCGTAAGCCCATTTACGGCAAAGCTTCAAGGCTGTTTCATCTGCCTCGGCACCTGTGTTCATCGGCAGTACTTTATCGAAACCAAAGTATTCCGTCATATATTTTTCATAAGGGCCCAAAGCATCATTGTAAAAAGCCCTTGAAGTGAGGGTAAGTGTTTTGGCCTGTTCATACATGGCCCCAACAATTTTCGGATGGCAATGACCTTGGTTCACCGCCGAATAAGCGGAAAGGAAATCAAAATATTTTTTTCCCTCAACGTCCCACATGAAAGGCCCTTCGCCCCGGGAAAGAACCACTGGCAAGGGGTGGTAATTGTGAGCACCATATTGGTCTTCAAGCTTCATTAATTCTTGTGATGTCATATCCGTATCAATTTAAAATGTTTATACTTTTTTTAGCGGGCAAATGTATATATTTTTATTCTGAGGTAGATTAGGAAAATAAAAAGTTTGGGGCCATGCCACCGGTTTTTTGCGTTTTTATTTGGAAACTCCCGTTGAGGAAAAAAAATCAAAAATATTTTTTGTTTAAAATTGGTTTCGATTAGAATATTTTTACTTTTGCAGCTGTTAGAAACAATAAAATTAAAAATTATGGCTTACGTAATAAATGATGATTGTACTGCTTGTGGTACCTGCATTGATGAATGCCCGGTAGAGGCAATTTCAGAAGGTGATATCTATGTAATTGATGCTGACATCTGCACCGATTGCGGATCTTGCGCTGATGTTTGCCCTGTGGAAGCTATTCATCCCGAGGAATAAAAGTTTAGTATAAACAAAAATCTTCAAAGTCCCTTTTTGGGACTTTTTTTTTGCTTTGAAGGAAAAAACAATCGCTTATAAAAATTCTTTTTTGAGGATTTCCGCCCACTTCTTGATCCGTTCGGCAGATTTTCTTGGTTGTGATTCCTCATCAAGGGCAAGGCCAACGAACTTTCCATCTTTTTCGGCCGAGGAAAAATAATAGGTATAACCTTCTAATGGCCATTCGCCTATAATAATTGACTTATCGGGAAAACGACAATACAATGTCCCAAGCCCATCGGCAAAGCTCCCCGGATATTCCTTTTGGTCGCCAAGGCCAAACAAAGCCACTTTCTTGCCCGAAAAATCAAGTTCCACAAGTGTATCTATAAATGCTTCCCAATCATCCTGCATATCCCCTACCCCCCAGGCCGAAGTACCAAAAACCAGGTTCCCGTATCTTAAAATAGTTTCAGGCTTTGTTTCTTTAATATCATGTAGGTCTGCATTGTCCTTTCCGAAAACAGTTTGCAGTTTTTTAGCAGCCTTTCTCGTTTGCCCCATTGAGGAACCATAAAAAATCCCAATTTTTTTCATAATCGTTTCAATCTCTATTAAAATTGTATCTTTTGATTGAGACAAAAAATCAAACATTTTGTTCAATCCCAAACATAACTATCTTGGAATCCTCCAGGAAAAACCCAAACTGACAAATTTCTTGTTTATGCTTTCCGAATCCCTGTTAATGTTGTCCCCAATACTTAATCCCCCCGAAATATCCAGCTGCATATTGGGCCTTACAACATAGGCCAGGCCTCCGTCCACATAGTGGTTTGGGAAGTCGTTGGAATCAAAATTACCATACGGTTCCACAAATATTGACAGTTTTGGAACAATCGCATACCCAAGTACCGCACTATAAATAAAGAAGCCATCGGCATCTTCCCCATTGTAGGCAAAACCAAGGTTATAAGTAAGTGAGAACTTCTTGCTTAAAGTGTGGCTTGCGGCAACTTTGGAAACCGGATAGCTAAAGGTCGGGTGCAAGCCGTCGGGGCCAATATGGCGGACGAACATATCAGCGACAATGGCCAAATCAGGCCTGATCCCTTTTTCCTCGACAATATGCACCTTAAAACCAATGGAAACGTTCCCAAACCCATTTACGGTTGAATCGTTTCCAAATTCCGTATCTTTAAAATCAACACTTGAGAAAGACCCTGCAAGCCTGAGCTCGAAATTGTCAAGTACGCCATAACGCAACATAGTCCCAAGCACATCCATTTGATCAACCTCAAAATAATCGCTCACTTCCGAGGTGTACAGGAAACCGGTCTCAACCTGAAAAGCCCCCTTTGGGACAAGTACCGGGGATGCGGAATTTGTGGGGCGATCCGTAATAATGCTTGGTATGGAGTCTTGCTGGGCGTATAACCCAATCGAAAAAACGAAAAGGGAAAGGGACAGGGCGGTAAGTTTTACTTTCATGCGGCAAAGATACTAAGTATTTAAAAACACTAAATAAACATCAACAAGCTAATGGCCATTACCAACATCCCCGCGATAAGCCCGTAAATAGAAAGATGGTGTTCACCGTATTCCCTTGCCGAAGGCAATAACTCATCCAATGATATAAAAACCATGATACCGGCAACCGCCGCAAACAACACCCCAAAAACCACCGGGCCCAAAAACGGCATTAGTATAAGGTATCCGACAATCGCACCAACAGGTTCGGCCAAGCCGGACAAGAAAGAAAGGAGAAAGGCTTTTTTCCTGTTGCCCGTGGCGTAATAAATAGGAATGGATACGGCAATTCCCTCCGGGATGTTGTGGATTGCAATGGCAACTGCAATGGCAATCCCGATTCCGGGATTGGTGAGCGCAGCGGTAAAAGTGGCCAAGCCTTCCGGGAAATTATGGATGCCGATGGCAAGTGCCGTGAACAAGCCCATGC
Source organism: Bacteroidota bacterium (assembly GCA_024278155.1). GTDB lineage: Bacteria > Bacteroidota > Bacteroidia > Bacteroidales > JAADJA01 > JAADJA01. The sequence continues at coordinate 6,666 of JAJRTT010000425.1, forward strand.
GCATCAGTTTTTTCTCTTTGTGGTCGCCCATTTCCTGCAATTCCTCCACACGGTGTATTTCGTGTGGGTTTTCAAAGGAAGGGATCAATTTATCAATTATTGCAATTACGAGGATCCCACCAAAAAAAGAGGCTACCGTAAGCCAATATCCACCAGTCTTCCCAAGCTCGGAAACCAATTCGTCCCGTGCCTGGACAAAAATCTCGACAAAAGAAACATAAATCATCACCCCCGCCGAAAAACCAAGGGCAACGGAAAGGAACTTTGTATTCGTCCGTTTTGCAAAAAAAGCAATTGCACTCCCGATCCCCGTGGACAGACCTGCAAACATGGTAAGGCCGAAGGCAAACATTACCGTATTAAAATCGTAATTCATTCTTTTGTATCTATATATTTTATTTTAAGACTGAAACACCACTTTGTGGGATATTGAAAAAATCAATAGATGAATAAACACAAACAAAACAATATGCTGGTCAGTGTTCCAAATCAAGTGCCTAAACATAATAATCCAAATGATCGGTCTGCAAAACCACAGGGGCTTTTCTCCTTTCCACCTTTTTAAGGGTTTCCGCTTTTTCCTCTTCTGTATAATCAATCCAGTCCCGTGTTTCTTCCATGGTGCGACAACAACCTATACAAACCTCGGCATCATCATATTTGCACACCTGGATACAAGGGTTTTTTATCTTTTGGGCCATTGTTCTATTTTCATTTTCAAACAACAATAACAATTGCAGATTTTAAAAGTTCAAAATATTTATTCAGGTACTTCTTAACCATTATATTTTACGTATCTTTGTGCTTCGACTAATCAAATTATATTTTCACTTCCGGGGCCATGAACGAACAGCCCGAAATGATATTGGGATGCTTTTGGCGTGCATTGCCATCGCAACAATTATTGGCCTACATTACGAAGTATTTATTTAATGACAAATGTAATGAAATAAGAAACCTGAAAATCGAATTGTGAAAACCTTTTTGTTCCTAAACCTACTTTTATGTTTCCCTTTTTTTGCCTTTAACCAGGACAGGGCAAAAATAGACAGCCTCAACTTAGAATTGGGCAGGCAGGGGATTGCCGACACAAGCAGAGTCCGGCTTTTCCTGGGTTTAAGTGAAGAATACAGGCTTTATTCCAAGTCAAAGGCACTGCATTATACTCATTTGGCCCTCGCCCTGTCAAAAAAGGCACATAGTCCTAAAAGTGAGTTTAACACCTATTTATATACTGCCCTTGTCTATTTCTATCAGGAAGAAATAGATTCGTCCTTGATTTTTTCGAACAAGGCTTTAGAATTGGCTCAACGACACCATGAACTGAATAAGTGGGAGCAGGTTGCGTATGAACACATTGGCCATTCGTATTATTACAAAGGGAATTACAAAGAGGCCCTATATTATTTCCAACTTGCCCTGAAAACAGATGCGGTTAAAAAGAATATCAAAAGGGCTTCGGTTTTAATTAACAAAATCGGGAATTGCTATAACGCATTGCATTATTGGGGAAATGCCTTGTTGGCCTATCAACGTTCATTGGATATTTGTACTAAATTGAACGATAGTGTTGGCATGGCGGATGTTTACGTGAACATGGGGACTTTAAAAGACGAAACCGGCGAAAAGGAAAATGCAAAGAAATATTACTTAATGGCATTGGGAATCTATGAAAAAGTAAACATGGTTTCGGAAATATCAGTTTGCTATAACAACCTTGGGGATTATTACAGAGGTGAAGGCGAACATGAAAAGGCTCTTGGATATTTCACCAAATCCCTTTTATTGGACCGTCAACTCGATGATGATTTTGGGATTTCCATCGATATCTTCAATATAGCTGAAACCCATCTTGACATTGGCGATACTGCCCAGGCATTGACCGAATACTCCCGGTCGCTCCAATTAGCAGAAAAGATTGATTTCAACCTGATTATTGCAAATGCGAATTATGCTTTGGGGAAAATTGCCCAATCGCAGGGAAAAACAAGCGATGCCATTGCTTACGGGTTAAACAGTTTAGAAGCAGGAAAGGAGATGGACAGTCCTGAAATAATACTAAAATCATGCAAGTTGCTTTCCACTGCCTATAAAACATTGGGCCAATACAAAAAAGCCTTTGAGTGCCTGAATGAATACCAGCTTTTATACGATAGTATTTTCACGGCAGAAAAATCGAGGCAACTAATCGAAATAAACACAAAATATGAAACAGGGGAAAAAGAAAAACAAAATGATATTCTAACCATTGCCAACGCTGTCCAAAGGAAAAACCAGTCCATATTGACCATCTCCCTTATCATCGCCATCCTGTTTTTGATTTCTGTTTTTTTGTTATGGCTGCAAAGAAGGAAAACAGCGAGGAAACTGATCAAGCAAAAAAGGTATTATGAAAAGCTGATCGAAAACTCCGATGATTTTGTGGTTGTTGTTGGGCCTGATGGCAAAACGAAATATGTGAGCCCTTCATACAACCGTAAAATGAGATGGGGCAAAAAAGATTGGTTTGGCCATAGCCCATTGGAGAATGTCCATCCCGACGATATCCAAAAGATAAAGAAAGTCCAGGATGATATTTTTTCGGGGATGGACAAATCCAGTTGTGAGTTTAGGTTAAAGGATGCCAACGGAAATTGGCACTGGATGGTTTCATTGGGCAAAAACCTATTGAACGATCCCGACATAAATGCCATCGTTGTCAATTTCTGGGACATTTCAAAAAGGAAAAAAATCGAAAAACTTATTGAAGAAAGTCGTGAAGACTTGTCCAAGTCCCAGGTTTTCGCCCGCATTGGAAGCTGGCAGTTTTATCTTGAAACGGGCAAACTTGTTTTAAGCAAAGAACTTGTAATTCTCCTTAATGCAGGGTCAGAAGAAGTTAGTATCGACATTTTCGATTTTATCGATAAATTCATTTATGATGAAGATAAAGAATTCCTCAATCAGAGGATTGCCAAAGCTGCCAAAAGCCAAGATATCATTGGGTACACCGACAGGTTCCGGTTAAGAATAAAAACCGACAACCCAAAAGGGCACATCATAACCGAGCTATGGGGCAATGTGGTGGAACCGGGATTGTTCAAAGGGGTAACCCAGGACATAACCGATAAAGTTGAGGCGGAACAAAAAATCATCGATTCGGAAAAAAGTTACAGGGAACTTTTCGACAAGGCCTTTGATGCCATATATATCCTGAACTAACAGGGTGAGTTTATTGATGTGAACAAAGGGGCAGAAAACATGTATGCTTACCCGAAAGAATCCTTTATCGGTAAAACCCCTGCGTTCCTTTCCGCCCCGGGGAAAAACGACCTGAAAGAAATTGCAAAAAAGGTTAAAGAAGCATTTCGGGGCAACCCGAGCCAATTTGAATTTTGGGGGATCGACAAAGAAGGGATGCAATTCCCAAAAGTTGTCAAGCTGACCCCAGGGACGTACTTTGGGGAAAAAGTAGTTATTGCCATAGCTATGGATATCACCGAACTGGTGAATATCCAGAAATTAATCAATCAGAAAGAAAAAGAATACCAGCGTATCTTTAATGCATTCCCCGATATTTATTTCAAGTCCTCCTACAATGGGGAGATCCTTGAAGTAAGCCCTTCCGTTTATAACATTTCAGGCCTTACACGGGAAGAAGTTATCGGTAGGACTTCAAAAAGTTTTTATTTTTCGGAGGAAGAATACGAAAGGATCGGAAAGTTGTTCTTTGAAGACGGTACGGTAAAAGATGTGGACATCAAATTAAAGACAAATAACGACAAACCCCTTGATTGCTCGTTCAGTGCAAGCACAACATTTAGCGAGAACGGTAAACCATTGGAAGTTGAAGGGGTAATCAGGGATATTTCGCAACGCGTGAAAACCTTAAAGAAATTGGTTGAATCCGAAAGAAAACTGAAGGAGGCCAACCTGACAAAAGACAAGGTGTTTTCCATTATTTCACACGATCTTCGCGGGCCCATTAGCACTAACAAAAGCATTGTTGACCTGGTTGTGAACGAATTTGACAAAATAAGCAAAGAGGAAATATACAAGCTTATGGATTCCTATAAGCCAACGGCAGATGCCACCTATTTTTTGCTTGAGAACCTCTTGTCGTGGTCACGGAGCCAAATGGGGAAAATATCCTATAACCCCGGACTAAACCCTGTGAACTCCATCGTTCAGGAAAACATGGAACTCTACTCAAGCCATGCCAAATTAAAGGGTATCCGCCTTATCAACAAAGTGCAGCCCGACCTGATCGGTTATTTTGATAAAACAATGCTCGATATCGTTATCAGGAATTTAATATCAAATGCGCTGAAATTCACATCTGACAAAGGAGAGGTGAAGATAAAATCCTCCATTGGCGGAAATTTCATTTATCTGTCGGTAAGCGATACGGGTGTGGGCATCCCAAAAAGCCAATTAAAAAATATTTTTGGGGACTTGGATTCCAATAAAATCACAAGTGCGGGGACCAACAATGAAAAAGGTGCCGGCCTGGGGCTGGTTTTGTGCAAGGAATTTGTTGAATTAAATGGGGGGGAAATACAGGTGATAAGCAGAGAAGGCGAAGGGAGCACTTTTATGTTTTCCGTTCCCTTTTATAACTATTAAACGAAAGAAATTGAAGAAAAAACAAATATTGGTTGTCAACGACCAGATGAGTGACTTTATGGTAATCGCATCCTATATTGGATTAGGTGATACCGATTACGAAATCAGCAGGGCCGAAAATGGTTTGATTGCCGTTGAACAAGCTGAAAAGACCATCCCCGACCTTATTATCATGGATTGGGAAATGCCGGTCATGGATGGGATTGCCGCAATTGAAAAACTTAAGGGAAACCCGGTCACGAGGGATATCCCCATCATTATGATCACGGCGGTAAACAAATCCACCGAAAACCTGAAGACTGCTTTTCAGGCAGGTGCCGTTGACTTCATCCGCTACCCCATCGACAAAATAGAACTCCTGGCCCGTATCCGTTCGGTTTTGCTGATAGCCGAATACAACAACGAAAGGCTGAAAGCAGAGAAACAATCGAAAGATTTGCTCAAGGATATTGTCGAACATAAAAAACGTGAGCTTTTCCTGCTTTCGCTGAACAGTGTTTACAAGCAGAACTTACTGGCTTCCCTGAAAAAACAAATTATCGAATTGAAAAAGGAAAATTCGGGCATAAGCGGCATCAACCAGCTTTTCCTCCTTATTAAATCCTACGATGAAAGTGAAGAAGACCGCAAATTGTTCGAAGACCATTTCCAAGAACTGCACAACGGATTCTTCGGGAAACTCGAAAAGCTGTCAACAGGGCTAACTGTAAGCGAAAAACGTTTTGCGGCCTATTTGAAAATCGGGCTTAGCTCCCACGATATTGTCAAGGTCCTTAACATCACCATGGAAGGGGTAAAGAAAAACCGGTACCGTATCCGTAAAAAACTAAAACTCGACCGTTCCGAAAAACTGGAAGATTTTATCAGGGGTATTTAAGGTTATCCCCCTAAACCTGAATCACATATTCGTGAACCAAAAGGGGGCATACCTATCGAACAAACACTTTGCTTGTGAATACCCGGGCATCATTATGAACTTTCACGATATAATTCCCCGTTCCCCCATCCATCCGAATTGTCTTTAACCCAGCCCCAGTCAGCTTATCCCTAAAAACAAGCTGTCCGACCACATCAAAAACAACCACCTCGTAATCCCCTGTTTCCATCGAATAGATAAAGATATTCCCCGAACCTGAATAAACCTTTAACATCGGTAAATCGTCGTCCGAACTTTCCATATCGGTATCTTTAAAGTGCAGGTTAAAACGATGGCCCTCATCATTAGGCCCCAATTGTAAAGAAAGCGAAAAACCCTCTTTGATTTCATAGAAAAGGCCTGTTTCGATTTCTTCGAGATAAAACACAACACTTTCCCGAAAATTTTCGAGTTCGTTTATTTCCAGTACAAAAGCACCTTGGATTGCTGATGTGAGGCCCAATGGCACAATTAAATCAGGGCTTATTGCGGGTATGGTATTTATAGAAAACCTATCATCCCCAAAAAACGAAAACAGTTGGGGCGCTTCCTTTATCCCATCCAATTTATATCCATCGTACAGCCCATCAAAGCCTGTTGTGGATTCTTCAATAACCCGGATCA
>JAJRTT010000426.1 GCA_024278155.1 Bacteroidota bacterium
ACCGGGTGCATGACAGAGCTATATCCCAAAGTCTCAAAGCCTTTTGCCACAGAAGATATATCAATCCCCTCCCTGCCAAAATAGGAGGTGAACAACACGGAAACCAAAATCCCAATTATCCCACCAACGATTGCGAGCATCGTGGTTTCATACATTATCATTTTAAAAACCTTGAACCTGTTCATCCCAATTGCCATGATCATTCCCAGTTCCTTTGTCCGCTCAAGAATAACCATCAACATCGTATTTACAATGGCAAATCCCAAGGCCAGCATTATTATCGACATAAAAATGAACAACATGTAATCGGTCATGGAAGAGGTGAGTTTCAGGTAGGGGTCGATATCGTACCAGCCTTCCACCAAATATCCCGGGAGCATTTTGCCAATCTTTTCCACAGCCTGTGGGGTTTATTTGTAATCATCGAGCAGGACAGCTATTTCGTGGGAGGAGTTAATGGGCAGGTTAAGCAATCTGTCAATGTCCTTCTTTTTCACGAATACGTTCAACTCGTCGAACATACTGTTCTGGGTCTTGAAAATGCCTTCGACCTTGAAACTTGCCCCTGTAAGGTTTCCTTCATAATCCTGAAAGGTTATGACGATTTTCGATTTTAGCTTTACATTTAATTTCTTCGCCAGTTTTTCGCTGATCAAAATCCTGTTCTTTTTTTCAGATGAAAAATAGGTTCCGTTTCCATCGGCAATTTTAGTATAAATGGCTGTTACTTCCTTTTCTCTTTCCGGCTCAATTCCGTTGATCATAACCCCCACGCCTTTGGAAGCCGTTGTGGCCATCCCAAATGATTTCGTCCTTTCGCAAACCGCTTTCACGGCCTTTTCCTTGCGTATTTCCGCAACCACATCCGGTGAATCCCCAATAATGTAGGCCACCTCATTGTTCGCCATAAAACCCTTGTTGTGGACTTGTACATTGGAGACCTGGGTTTCGAGGGAATTGCTAACCATATCAAGGACCATCCCTTTCATAATGCCGGATGCGGCCAAGCCCCCAAACAATCCAACGGTAACGGCCAATATCACAATCGAACTCCGGAGCTTGTTCCTCCAAATATTTCTCCAGGCGAGTTTTAAATTCGTAAAATTCATTTTTATATAGATTATATTTTAAGCAAATTCTTCACCTTGAATCATTTCTCCCAAATCACATTAACGCATTTCATCCTTGTCGCATTGAATCCTTTTTAACCTTCCCCCTTATCTCCTCAATGACTTAATAACTTTCAACCTCCATAATGAAATCAAAGGGTAGATGGATGAAATGCCCGTTATTACCAGGATGATTATTATGTTATTGACAAATATGCTCAACCTCAAAATAGTTGGGAGCACAGGTTCCACTCCGAGCTTTTCAATCGATTCGGCAGTTTCCCCCGTTATTTCAATGGGATAAATATTAAAATAGATAATCAACGGTACCGTGATGATTACCCCAAGGATTACCCCTATCGAATTCATTAAAATGGTTTCGTAAAAGGAGACCAGCATCAGTTTTGTTTTTTGCATCCCAATGGCCACCATTACGGCAAACTCCCTTTTGCGCTCTTCGGTCATCATCAGCACCGTCCCAAATACACCAAAGGCAATGATCATGTACAAAATGGCAATCATGAAAATCCCGCCGACTTTGTCCCCTTCGATTTGTTGCAGCATCTCGGGCGCCATTTCCTGCCAGGTAATTGCTTTGTACTGTGTGGTATCGATGCTGGCGTTTATTGCATCCGTGATTTCCTGTGCCTGGTCGGATTCTTCGGAAATAACCACCAAAGAGGTAACACCGTTCTCAAACGAAAAGAATTCCCGGGCAAGCATTAATGGCATAAAAACGATTTGCCTGTCGATATCGGGGGCCGGCATTTTCAAGATCCCTTTCACGGGAAAAGCCCCGATCGCCGATTGCCCCCAATGCCCCTGGCCCAACAATACCAATGTATCGCCGACATCTATTTTCAGGTAATCAGCCAGTTTTGAACCGAGGATTATCGATCTGTCCGCAGGCCTGATATAGTTTCCTTTGATCATTTTGTCTTTCAAATCCAGCATTTGGGTTTCCTTTTCCGGGTCGATCCCCATGACGAGCGTACCTTTTGTGGAGTTCCCAAACGAAGCCAGCGAGAAACTTTCCAGGCGGAGGTTTACCCCTTCCACATTTTTCAGCGACAATATTTCCCGGACAAGGGTATCGTTCACTGTGATACCATTGTCAATGGTCTTGTCGTCCCAATAATCTTTTTGGTGCACCTGCACATACCCGGTAAATTTCCCCACGGCATTTTCGATCATCTTGGCATAGGTCCCTTCCTGGAAGGAACGGGTGAAAACAGCCATTACAACAGCGAGGGTAATCGAACTAATGGTTATCAGTGTCCGCTTTTTATTTCTCCAAATATTTCGCCAGGCGATTCGTAGGTTCATGAGGGTGAAAGTTAAAAGTTATTAGTTAAGCGTTTAAGCATACCCGCCTGCCAATGATATCCGGCGGGCAGGAAAGGCATAAAAGAAAATATAAGTTTTACGACATTGAATCATTAAAGCATTGTATCATTGAATCATTCCCTTTACTTGACCCTTTTCATATTTTGTTGTGAGAAAAAACCCTCATCCAGTTTCACATTGAATTTACTTGAAATTATGTTCACAACGGTTTTTTGCCCAGGCTTGTCTGCCGGTATAATTTCCAGTTTCGAGGGCAATTTCCGGTCGTCGAACTGTTTTACCTCCGAGGCTACTTCCGTCCGCATCAGATCATTGTCCTCATCAAAGTATTCTGTTTTCAATTGCCAATATTCATCCTTGCTTATCCATTTGACCACTTTTCCCCAAACAACCGCCGCATCCTCTTTGGGCGTAAGTTCGATTTTGTAACATTCCAAACCGGCCACGGGCTCGCTTCCGATTACCTTATGCGTATAATCGACCACGATGGAACTTTCTTTCAAAATATCGTCATTGGAGTAATCGGAGCCCATCCAGCCTTGCGACATCATCGAAGGGGGGATTTTTATCATCCGGCTGATGGTGGGAACCCAGTTCCACATTTCGTTTTCCCTTTTCAAAAAGACCTGCCCCTTGTCTTTTGCGGGGCTGGTGATATAAGTCATGGAATAATCCGTCCCCATCGACCAGCTTTTCAATGTGATGGTGCGCTCCCATTTGGGGCGGATAATCGTCATCGACATCTCCCCTTCGTTGGTTTCGCCCCTTTGCAACTGATCGGCCTTTTTAACGATTTCCTTTCCGGTCATTTCCTGGGTGAAAACATTCGATCCAAAAAATACCATGGCAATTAAACCTAAAATTGTCAATATGCGCTTACGTTGTTTCGTTTTTTTCATTTATGTTTTTTTAAAATTTGAAACCATGATGCCGCACCTACGGTGCTACCATAATGCCGCACCTACGGTGCTACCATAATATCGCACCGATGGTGCTACCATAATGCCGCACCTACGGTGCTACCATAATGCCGCACCTACGGTGCTACCATAATATCGCACCTACGGTGCTACCGTAATATCGCACCTACGGTGCTACTATTCACCATTTAGCTGAACGTTAAAGCAATCCGACCATCATATCCCGGACTTTGTCCAAGGGGAATCCTTCAATATCGGAAA
>JAJRTT010000427.1 GCA_024278155.1 Bacteroidota bacterium
TCCGAAAAAACAAAAGAATAACACCTGAATAAGCTTTTGTAAAAAAAAGAATTAATATTTTAATTAACTAACAATAAGACTATGAAAATTAAATTAGTGGACTTCACACAAAAAGCAATGCTTTTATTAATTGCATTTGCTTTTACCGGACAGGGCTTTGCCCAGCAAAACCTGCCCTTTCCAAAAACAAAATCGGCAAGTAAGGCCGGGGTTACACTTGCCGAATCGGAACACCACTGGCGGCAGGAGCCCAATCGTTTACCAAAAGACGCTCCTAATATTGTAATCTTTTTAACTGATGATTCCGGGTTTGGTAACACATCTACTTTTGGTGGTCCGGTAAATACACCTACTTTTGACAAATTAGCAGCAGAAGGAATTAAATACACTTCGTTTCACACAACAGCTATTTGTTCTCCAACGAGAGCATCGCTAATTACAGGAAGAAACCATCACCATGTAGGTTATGGTCAAATTTCTGAATTTGCTACTGATTGGGATGGCTATATTGGAGAAATACCTAAAGAAACAGCCACTTTACCACAAATTTTAGGGGCGTATGGTTATACTTCGGGTGCTTTTGGAAAATGGCATAACACACCAACTACAGCAATCAATCCATCCGGACCGTTTGACCAATGGCCAACAGGTTTAGGATTTGATTATTTTTATGGTTTCCTTGCTGGCGAAGCTTCTCAATACGAAACTATGTTGTATGAGAACACCCTGGCAGTAGATTTTCCCAGAGATAAAGAAGACTACCATCTTACTGAAGATTTGGCCGATCACGCTATTACCTTTATGCGTAATCAACGCATGAGTAATCCAGACAAACCTTTCTTTGTATATTTTGCTCCGGGTGCAGTTCACGGACCCCATCAAGTAGCTAAAGAATGGGCTGATAAATACAAAGGGAAATTTGACCAGGGATGGGAAGAGTTGCGCAAAGAAATCTTTGCCAAACAAAAAGAAATGGGAATTATCCCCGAAAATGTAGTCCTTACGGACATCAGCCCATCTATGCAAAAATGGAAAGACATTCCTAAGAACGAACGTGAATTCCAAACAAGATTAATGGAGGTATTTGCAGGTTTCTTAGAGCACACCGATGCGCAATACGGAAAAATTGTAGATGAACTTGAAAATTTAGGCGTTAAGGAGAATACGCTTATCATTTATATTAATGGTGATAACGGATCTTCGGCTGAAGGGATAAAAGGTTCCATTTCTGAGTTATTGGCACAAAATAGCATGCCGAGTACTACTGAACAACAGTTAGAAGTATTGAACAATGAATATGGTGGTTTAGACGCTTTAGGTGGTCCGCTTTTAGAGCCAATGTATCATCATGGCTGGGCATGGACAGGATCAACCCCTTTTAAGAGTACCAAATTAGTGGCAGCTCACTTTGGCGGAACACGTAACCCAATGGTTATCTCCTGGCCCGCAAAAATTAAACACGATGAAAAAGTACATAATCAATTAACTCATGTAAATGATATTGCACCAACTATTTATGATATATTAGGGATTACTCCTCCCGATTTTTATAATGGAGTAGCACAAGATCCAATGGACGGAATTTCCTTTATGAAAACATTTGAAGGCGCTGATGTGAAGGGTGACAAAACCACCCAATATTTTGAAGTAATGGGAAGTCGGGGAATTTATAAAGACGGTTGGTTTGCAGGAACTTTTGGCCCAAGAATTCCATGGGATCCTACCGCATCAAAATTGGCCGGATGGAATCCGGAAGATGATGTTTGGGAACTTTATAATATTGAAGAAGATTTCTCACAAGCAAATGATTTAGCAAAGAAAAACCCTAAGAAATTGCAAGAGATGAAAGAAGCTTTTATCATAGAAGCAACCAAAAACAAGGTTTTCCCTATTGGTGGCTCCCTTTATATTGTGGCTTACCACCCAGAGGAAATGAAAGCTTCACCATTAACAGAGTGGCATATGTATGAAGGAATGACAAGAATTCCAGAATCGCAGGCACCTAAGTTTATGAGCGGATTCTCTACCCATTCGACAATAGAGGTAAATATGCCAGAAAATGCCAATGGTGTTTTATACGCAGTTGGAGGTCTTTCAGCAGGTTTTACCGTGTATATGCAAGATGGCGTATTAAAAGCAGAATACAACGCCATGACATTGAATCGCTATAAAGTAAATTCAGGAGATAAAATCCCAACCGGCGATATTACTATTGAGGTAATTGTTAAAGCCCAGGGAAAGAAACCCCTGTCTCCATCAGAAATTACCTTATTGGTCAACGGAAAAGAAGTTGGAAAAGTGATGGCCGAAACAACTGTTCCTGCTATTTTTACTGCTTCTGAATCGTTTGATGTAGGTATGGATATGGGTTCGGCTGTTGCCATGGAGTACCACAAAGAAATTCCTTATAAATTTAATGGAAAAATTAAAAAATTAGATATTAAATATATCGACTAACGCATTTTAAAGGCAGGGCTATTGTTGGATGGCCCTGTCTGTTTTCGTATTCACAAAATGATGGAAAAATATATCTACGAAATAGGGAATAAGGGAATTAAAGAGGTCCATGGCAAAAAAATGCCTGAGATGGAACAAAACGATTCCTGTTCCTACATTATAGATATCCAGGCAGATGATAGAAACGATGCATCAAAGGAATTACAAAAATTAGGTTTGCATGCTGAAATTTGCAGGAATATCACCGAACCTTCCAATCATTTCCAGTTTGATTATTTTGGAGAAGCATTGTATGGTGAACTGGCCTATTTTTCCCCTCAAACAAAAAAGTCAGATTATGCCGGGATCATTATCCATAAAAACATACTGTTAAGCATTCACCAGGCAAATGAAGGAATCTTATCCGGATTAATAAAAACTTTTAATGAGTTTTCGGAAAACCAAAAAAACAAGGTTGATGTTGAATTCCTGCTGTATGTGGCAATTTTTGCAATCCTGACCAATTATGGAAAGCTAATCTTGTCGTATCGCGAAAAAATAGAAGAACTGGCTTTGGACCTTGACAAAAAGGACACGACTATTTCACCAAAGGTTTTTCTTGAATCGAAATCACAATTATCGGTTTTTTCAAGGGCTTTGGAAAAACTGTTCTTTACCCTTAGTTTCCCGCCAACGAAAGACATTTTGGACGACAACAGTAAGTACCAGAGTTATTTTGAGTACTTGCTCAAGAGCATGGGGATAATTAAAACTTCATTGAAACGAACAGAAGAACGGCTGGAATCATTAAATGACCATTACCAGCTTTTATTGCAGTCGAAAGCCAATAAACGCTTGAATTTATTGACCATAATCCAGGCGATTTTTGTCCCTTTGACTTTAGTGGTAGGTATATACGGGATGAACTTTGTGAACATGCCGGAACTGGGTTTTAAATATGGCTATTTTATCACCCTCTTACTGATGGCCCTGGTCGCATTTGTATCATTGTTTTATTTCAAAAAGAATGGTTGGTTCGGATAATAGATACAGAAGAGATAATTTGAAAATGAAAAGCTATTTAAAATGTGGGTTTAAACAGTTTGGGGGATATTTGCTTATCCTGTTTGTTGCTACATCTTTTACAAATACCGCAATTGCACAAACAAATGCCGATAAGGACCTGATAAAGAACCATCAAATATGGATAGATTTCTACCCACATTATTATATGAATGAAAAACTTGAATATTATGGAGATGCCGGATACCGTAGTATTGTTAGCAAACGAAGCTGGAGCAGGATATATGTGCGTCCATCCCTCAGGTACCATTTGAACAAAACATGGGGATTACATGGAGGACTGGGGATATTTTATATTTTCAACAAAGACAATGTTGATCAGTTTGAAATAACACCCTGGCAGGGTTTTCAGCTTAACTGGCCAAAATTGACCAGGATAAACTTCAAGCATTTGTTCAAATTGGAGGAGCGTATCTCTTTTGATACCAGGGACTGGAAATCCAGTTTTGAGCTAAGGTTTCGCTATAAGCTATTTGGAAACGTAAGTTTTGTGCGAATTAAAAAATGGTATGTCCCTTTCTATGGTGAGTATTTTTTGCCCTTGACCGGTAAGGTGGAGGAAATATACCAGAATAAGGGGAGGGCCGGTATTGGCCTGGGGTACAAGCCTGACAAAGAATGGAAAATATCTTTTGTTTTTAATTGGCAAACTTCCAGGACCGGGCCAAACGAAGGGCTTCAGGTATCGGATTATATTTACCAGTTAAAAGTAAGAAAAGTGTGGAAACAATTGATCCATGTAAAAAAATAAA
>JAJRTT010000029.1 GCA_024278155.1 Bacteroidota bacterium
GATGGACATTTCGTTTTTGGTAAGTGTCCCGGTTTTATCGCTGCACAAAATATCCATGCCGGCAAGCTCTTCGATGGCGGCCAACCGGCTCACAATGGCATGTTTCCTGGCAAGGTTTATGGCCCCGGCGGCCATGGTTACGGTAAGCACAGTTGGCAATGCCACCGGGATGGCAGCCACTGTTAATACAAGTGAGAATTCCAACAGGTCGTAAATGTTTTCGCTCCGGTACAATCCGGCAACGATAATAACGGCAATCAGGGAGAGCGTGAGCAGGATCAGGAAATTCCCGACCTTGATGACCATGTTTTGGAAATGGCTCTTTTGCTCTTTTTGTGCTTTTGCCACCAGTTTTACCGTTTTTCCAAAGTAAGTGTCCAGGCCTGTCTTGGTAACTTCACCTATCATTTCGCCTTTTTTTACAATTGCGTTGCTATAAATTTCATCCCCCACATTTTTAGTCACGGGCAACGATTCCCCGGTAAGCGCCGATTGGTCGGCAAGGATGTAGTCACCTTGGATAAGTCTTGTATCGGCAGGTACAATATCCCCGATTTTGATTTTGATGATGTCCCCGGTAACTAGTTCTTTTGCATCTATCTCGCCCCATTTGCCATCACGGAAAACAAGGGATGAGTGTGCAAGTGTTTCCTTCAGTGCCTTAATGGCGTTCAGGGCTTTCGATTCCTGATAAAAATCCAGTATGGCATTTGTGAGGAGCATGACCGTGATAATAGTGAAGTCTTCCCACTTTTTCACAAGTATCGACAAAACTGCCGCAATTTCGATCATCCAGGGGATCGGCCCCCAGAACCTACGGAATATCCGGCTAAAAAGGGATTCTTCCTTGTCGGGTATTTCGTTCAGCCCGTACTTTTCCAACTTCCTTTTTGCTTCAGCGGAGCTAAGGCCTTTTTGGTCGAAAGAAATACTTTTGCCTTTTTGGGGAGATGGATTACTGCTATTCTTGTTTTTCATATATTTTATGTTTATTTCACTACTTAAAAACTTCTCGTACATTTTACTTATAAAAATCAATTCTTCCAGACACCAATTCCTTGAATAATTATTCCCGTATGATGCGTTTCAGGACAATGGAATATGCCAGGGTAAAAAGCCCAATGAGGATAAAAGAGGTGGATGTCCAGATGATAATGCTCAATGCCCCAAATAATGGGTGGTATATTACAAATATTGAAAATACCAGGGTCATGGCGCCACTTGCGAGCATCCATCCCCAACGTTTGTATGGTTGGGCCTTGAGCAATAATGCCCTTCCTATTTGCGATGCCCCGCTAAAGGCAAGCCAGATACCGAAAATAAACGGCAGGACAGCCATTGTGAGCGCTTCGTCCGACATGAGGAAAACCCCAAGTATCATGTTGAAAATGCCGGAGAGCAATATCCACTCCCAATTAAGGATCTTTTTTGTATTGGCAAGGCTGTAGAGGATTTCAAGGATACCGATCGTAAGGAGCAGCATACTGAAAAACAGCCCGAGTGCGATAAAGTCGTCAACGGGGAAACGGATGATCCAGATTCCCCCGAAAAACATGATTAACCCCGTTAAGCTGTAAAGCCACCAATATTTTGCCTGATTGTTTTCCATCGTCCCCATTCTTAAAGGATTATTAATTTCCAAGTATCAGGATTTGTCCACTGATGTTTTTGAAAGCATTGTCAAAGGTTTTTTTCACGTCTTTGACCTCTTCTTTCCTGATTATTTTTTTTGCGAATTCCTTGTACTCTTGCAAGTTCCGTTGTTCCTCTTTTGAAATACCTTCAAAGGACTTTGCATAGGCCATCCGCAGGAAATGGATGGATTTGAGCAGGTTTTCGGCGGCTTCCTTGTCGTTGGTGCCGGTTCCCGCAATGGTTTCTGAAAGGATTAGGTGGTGCGCACTGAGCGCTTTGCCCGTTTGTGAAAAGAAATAACCGAAATCTTCATAGCCGTCCACTTTGTCGGCCCTTACATTGGCCGCAAATTCGGTCAGTTGTTTAATGGATTTTTGGAGTTCCTTTTTCTGTTCCCCTTTAGCAAAAGGGAGCAACTTTTTAATGTAGGCCACACCGTCCAGGATTTCCCTTGAGCTTTTCCCAAAGTCCTGGTCAATGTAAGCCACTTCGGCCCGGTAAAACGAATTGTCGGGTTCAAGTTCCTGAATCTTCACCTCTACCGTGGAAGTTTCAGGCTCGGTGGTTTTTGCTTTTTCCAATTTTGGTTCTTGTTTGCAAGAAAGTAAAATCCCGAACAAGGCCAATGCCGATAATACTAAAACTGCTTTTTTCATCACATTGTGTTTTAAATGTGTTATTTAAGTAAGTAATCGCTTACAAATATAAGCCCTGATTTTTTTTTGTCAAGTTAATTAATGTTAAAGGGAATGCGGAGGGTAGGTGTAAGCATTAAAGGATTGTATGAATGCCTGGGCCTTGGGGCAAAAACACGTATAAAACCTTCACGTTTTTTAAACCCATATCCCGGACAAGCTTTTTGTGTGATACCGAAGGGATTATTGTTTTTCAAGGATTTTAAGGACAAGGTCGAACATCCTTTTGCAAAAATTCAAATGTTCAAATTTGTCAAGGTTCAGTATCATTTCGATATTCAATGTCGTGGGAATGCCCATGAACAGAGTTGAAAAATCTTCAACTGAAATGGATTCGTTCCAGATGCCGAGGGCTATCCCATCGGAAACAATTTTGCCGGCAAGTTGTCTCTGGCTGTGGAATATGTAGTTGAGTTTCGAGATCATTTCAGGGTCGTTTTCGTAGGAGGCTTCTGAAAACAGGAGTATGGTTATGCCTTTGTTTTCAATGAGGTAAGTTACGGTTTTGCAAAGATAGTCGTGCAACCTGTCGGCAGGAGGGGAATCCTTGAGCGAAATTTCCCGAAGGCTTTCAATGAGGTCGTTTATTACATTGTCCATGATGGAAAGGATAATATCCTTTTTTGAATTGAAATGCCGGAATATGCTCCCCTCGCTCAACCCAACTTCCCGGGCAATGTTCCTCGTTGTAATCTTTTTCAGCCCATCCCTGAAAATAATTGACAACACGGCCGACTTTATTTCTTCTTGTCTGATATCCGTTGGCTTGCGTTCCATAAGTAAGTGTTTGCTTGCAAATATACAATGGATTTTAAATTTGTCAAGTCTTTTTTTTAATTACTAATGCGAATCAAGGGTTAAAAAATTAGATTTATAAAGGCAGCAGCGATTTTGCCAAAACATGTACCATCACAATCCCTTAGTTGACCTGACTTTGCTTGCCCTCTGAAAGTCTGTTTTTTCGATCAGCCAATTAAATAGCCCTTCAATTGGTTGACGTACTTTTGATACTGCCCTTGAAAACAGGTCATCGGCAGCTTTGTCCCATTGTTTTTCACCTCCGTTTGACCTTTTACCGCTTTGACCGGTGTGAGCATTACCGAGCCTTTCTCCC
>JAJRTT010000428.1 GCA_024278155.1 Bacteroidota bacterium
AAATGTTGAAAATGGTTCGGGCCTAAACAATATCCCCAAATTTTCTGATAAACACGAAACAATATTTGATTAACTTAGCATTTTCTAATAGTGCTATGTCAGTCAAGCAATAAAGTACAGACCCAAATTCTTTATGGTTGATAAAATTATAAATTTCAGTATCCGGAATAAGTTGATAATAATCTTGTTTACGTTTACTATTGCCGGCATTGGGATTTATGCCATCATGAACATCCCCATTGGTGCCGTCCCGGATATCACCAACAACCAGGTCCAGGTGATCACCACCTCAGGAAACCTTTCCACCCAGGAAATCGAACAGTTTATCACTACGCCCATTGAGCTTGAGATGGCCAATCTGCCCGGGGTTGAAGAAATACGCTCGGTTTCAAAATTCGGGCTTTCGGTCGTAACCATTGTTTTCGAGGACAATATTGGCACTTACCTGCCAAGGCAATTGATTGCCGAAAAAATCAAATCTGCTTCGGCAAATATCCCCGAAGGTTTCGGCACACCCGAAATGGGGCCGATCACAACAGGTCTGGGCGAAATTTACCAATACATCCTTGATGTAAAACCCGGGTATAAGGACAATTACACCGCTATGGATTTACGGACCATCCAGGATTGGATCGTAAAAAGGCAACTTTCTGGGATCAAAGGGGTTGTGGAAGTAAACAGTTGGGGCGGATACCTCAAACAATACGAAGTCGCCATTGACCCGATGCGCATGAGGAGCCTTAATATCACCTTGATAGAGGTTTTTGATGCGTTAAAGGAAAACAACAGCATTTCGGGTGGTGGTTATATCGAAAAAACCAACCAGAGTTATTTTATCCGGGGCGATGGAATGGTGAAATCCCTGAAGGATATTGAAAATATCGTGGTGAAAAACGATGGGGGAACGCCCATCTTTGTAAGCGATATTGCAAAAGTCCATTTTGGGTACGCCAACCGTTTTGGTGCGATTACCGCCAATGGGGAAGGCGAAAAAGTCCTTGGCCAGATTATGATGTTGAAAGGTGCCAACTCAAAAAAGGTAATCAACGCTGTTAAAGAACGTGTGGACAAAGTTCAAAAAAGCCTGCCCGAAGGTGTTTACATAAACCCGATTTTGGAGCGGAGCGAACTAATCGGAAAGACAACTTTTACAGTTACCGAAAACCTCTTCCTCGGGTTTTTGATCGTGGTTGTCACCGTTTTCCTTCTGTTGGGAAATGTCCGATCTTCACTTGTAATCGCTTCCATGATCCCGCTGGCGCTTTTGTTCACCCTTTCCATGATGTATATTTTTGGAATTGATGCAAACCTGATGAGCCTTGGCGCACTCGACTTTGGGATTATCATAGATGGGGCGGTGATTATTGTGGAATATATCGTGATAAAACTTAGCCTTGAACGAAAACAGTTTGAAGGGGTGAACCCTGGCAACCGCAAATCATTAATGGACAAGGTCACTTTCAAGGGTGCTTCGCAAATGATGAATTCGGCCATTTTCGGACAAATAATCATCCTTATCGTTTTTATCCCGATTTTGTCACTTACCGGAGTTGAGGGCAAGATGTTCCGACCAATGGCACTCGCATTCAGCTTTGCGATTATCGGCGCCATGATCTTTGGTTTTACCTGGCTCCCGGTTGCTTCGTCCCTGTTCCTGAAACCTCCCAAGCCCAACAAAAAGAATATTGCCGACCGGATTATGAAACTTGCATATATCTCATACGATCCCGTGATAAGATGGTCGTACAACCATAAAAAGATAGTTGTGGGCGCTGCAATTATTTCCCTTGTTGTGACCGGTATCCTGTTTTCGAAAATGGGCGGTGAGTTTGTCCCCACATTGGACGAAGGGGATTTTGTTATCCAACCGGTTTTGAAAACGGGCACATCGCTTTCCAAAACGGTGGAGATGACAACACAAATGGAAAACATCCTGATCGACAAGTTCCCTGAGGTTGACCAAATCGTTTGCCGTATAGGTGCTGCCGAAGTCCCCACCGATCCCATGTCGATGGAGGAAATTGACATGATCATTAAACTGTACCCTAAAAAAGATTGGGTTTCGGCCTCGTCCAAAGAAGAACTTGCCGAAAAATTCAAGGAGGCCCTTTCAGTGATCCCCGGTATCGAATATGAGTTTACACAACCGATAGAGATGCGATTTAATGAACTGATAACAGGGGTAAGGGCCGATATTGCCGTTAAAGTGTTCGGCGAAGACCTGGATTACCTCAACAAAAAAGCCACCGAAATCAAAAAACTCATCGAGGATATTCCCGGAGCGGCAGATGTTATCCTTGAAAAAACAGCAGGGCTCCCGCAAATGAGCGTTGAATACAACCGGGACAAAATTGCCTACTACGGAATCAATACCACAATGCTCAACAGATACCTGAGCACGGCTTTCGGAGGGGATATTTCAGGGAGTGTATTTGAAGGGGAAAAACGGTTTAGTATGGTGGTCAGGTTACAAAACGACAGCAGGAAAGACATCGACAATATCCAGAACCTTCAAATTCCTTTGCCGGGCGGAAATCAAATCCCCCTCAA
>JAJRTT010000429.1 GCA_024278155.1 Bacteroidota bacterium
CATCATTAGGCCCCAATTGTAAAGAAAGCGAAAAACCCTCTTTGATTTCATAGAAAAGGCCTGTTTCGATTTCTTCGAGATAAAACACAACACTTTCCCGAAAATTTTCGAGTTCGCTTATTTCCAGTACAAAAGCACCTTGGATTGCTGATGTGAGGCCCAATGGCACAATTAAATCAGGGCTTATTGCGGGTATGGTATTGATAGAAAACCTATCATCCCCAAAAAACGAAAACAGTTGGGGCGCTTCCTTTATCCCATCCAATTTATATCCATCGTACAGCCCATCAAAGCCTGTTGTGGATTCTTCAATAACCCGGATCAATGTTTCATCCGAATACACTGAACCCTTTACGGCCAACCTCAGTTGAGGGTACAAGGGGCTGCCCCCTTTGTAATTAGGTTGAGGCGAATGTATGCGCGCAGTCGCGGGCAAGGTGATTTGTGGGGAAAAATAATTTGCTTTTATGAAAAAGCTTTGCATGGCAGGAACATACCGCGTACCTCCATTTACCCCTATACCATCACCGGCAGGGTTGAAACTCGAATATTGGCTCCCGTTCCAAAGGTAAATCGTATTGTCCAGGCCCAACAAATTATATCCTGCGACCGGATCGTTGCCTGTCCCCCAGTCCATGGCAGAAGTAAAAGGGTTCCCGACCAGGTTCCAACCTTCGCCAATGCCGATATTTGAATCATTGTTGTAATCTGTTGCGGTTAACGGTATGGCAACATCCGTATCTACAAACCCAGTCCCCTCATAGCTTACAGTCGGCGCCCCTAATGTTGACCAAACTTCAAAACCCGTTCCCGGGTTAAGCGGGACATTTGTTTCTACAATATAGTCCCATGAGTAGGAAGGTTCGTCCCAGGACTTCATATAGATCCCGGTAAATATCCCGGATTGACCCCCAATTACAGGAGAAGAAACAAAATGCCATCGGCCATCCTCAAGGTATTGCCAGGCAGACACCTCTTCATCTTCAATGACAACAACATCGTTATTGATAAAGGAACCGGCCGGTTCATGTTTTTCATCCTCCAAGACCAATCGACTGTATATCAACATCCCGTTCCCACTTTCAAGGGTAAAGCGCGCATCGGGTTCGATGATTAAACTTGACACCTCAAAATCAACGGAAGAGGTTCCTTTGTACAAGGTTTCGGTCCCTTTACAAATCGTAAAATCATCAAAATAGACTGTATTGGAATTGTTAATGATATTACTTGGATATTGATCGTTGTAAAAGAGCGAAAAAAACGGGTTTTGTCCAATAATCGTCCAATTCACGTTTTGCCCTATTGATAAAAACTGCCCAAAAGTTACATCACTATTTGTGAGCGAGATAGACGATCCATCTTTAAAAAGCACACCTGCGGAAGTACTCCCTTGACCAGATACATAGGAAGGTTTGATGGAGGCACTGTCCATTAGCAAGGCCCCCCCGGAATTGATGCTCAATGATTGAGGGTTGGAAAGGACAGAGTTGGGCTTTAGCATCAGGTTCCCAAAAACATTTATTCTATCAAATAATGATCCGGCCAGCCTCGCCCCATTTTCCAATGTAAGGCTTTTACAATTATATTCTTGTGTGCTGTTTTGATTAATTGACAATCCAAGATCGAGGGCAGGATAGCGTGGGACATCTTTAGGTATGCTCACATCTGTGTTTGCATCGGGGAGAAAACCGCCCGACCAGTTTGAGGCACGGCCCCATTCACTTGACGACAAGCCGGTCCAAAATCCTGGATAATCGGTATTATGGACAATAACGGAATAATCTTCAACCTCGCCTTTTTCCGTTCCAACAATGCAAGGGGCCGGTGCCAGGTCTTCCCTTACGGCGACCCGCATCCGGGTCTTGCCTTTTAACGCGTTACCAGGGACAATTATATCCATACTTAAAGGATCTGTTACATCGTTCACGTCAGAATCAATAAATGACCCAATGTTGTACTCCTCCCCCGGATCATCAAAATCACAATCCTGGTTCCAATCGATCCAGGCAAAACAATATCCCGAAAAAATACCGGGAAAAGATAAGTCAACCTTAACCTCAAGTTTTACCGTTGAAAGCCTGAAAACATCCGTGGGGATATCGGTATAATCTTCGTAGCCGACCAAACCGGCAAAACCCCCGCTACTGTTGGAAATTGTATTAAAGCTAACATGTTCAATTGCAATAAAAGTGTCGGGGACATTGGCATAGCCTGAACTGCAATAGTTGCAGGGCGATGGCTCGACACATACTTGCTTGTTCACCTGATGCGTCCCGAAGGAATTGGAAACCGTCATTGTCACATCGTAACAATTTGGTTCATCAAACCGGATAAGGGGATTTCTGGAGCTTGCGTTTGTCCCCCCGATAAAGCTTATGTAATTGGGCGATACCGTCCATGA
Organism: Bacteroidota bacterium; assembly: GCA_024278155.1. Taxonomy (GTDB): domain Bacteria; phylum Bacteroidota; class Bacteroidia; order Bacteroidales; family JAADJA01; genus JAADJA01. Next base: position 2,402 of record JAJRTT010000429.1, read on the forward strand.
CCAGGTGTCAGGTTCTCCAAATGAAGCATCCATAAACTGAACGTCATTGTGGTTTCCTTCAATTCCTACCGTATAATAAAAATCTGCAATTGGCGGATTGTTTTCCGATATCCCGTCAACAACCATTGAAAAAGCCTGTGAACCATTTGTCAGGGAACCATCATGGTCAACCGTGATTGCATAGTTCCCAGGTATTGGGTTTTCGATAACAACGACCTCCACATTGTCCACATCGTTTTTGGTGGTATTGCTTGCAGGATTTGCTGGGTTGTCCCTGTCAAGCTTCCAGGGAAACCAGGTATTGCCGTCCTTGGTTATCTTCAGATCGAGGTCGTTCACCAGCATGGGGTCCAAGGGATCGAGCTGTGGGGAGGTAGGTGTCCCCGGAAAATCGGTCCAAACAAGCGTGACCTTTAAAGGTTTGTCCCCACTTACATATACTTCCCTTGAATATACCTGGTTTTCTTCAAGTACATGTTCGCTTATCACATCAATCACCTGATCCTCTGAAATCTTGAGCAATGCTTTTGTGGTGTTCATCAACCCCCATCCAAAAGAGTA
>JAJRTT010000430.1 GCA_024278155.1 Bacteroidota bacterium
CCAAATCATAAAAAATTCGGGAGGTATTATCCCAAAGAAAATTTCAGAAAGGGAGTAAATGGAGAAAATGAGCAAACTGTTATTCAGATATGGCTCAAGGAGGTGTTCGTAACTAAAACCAAAATAATGCTTAATGAGGACGTAGGCAAGGATGATAATCCCAAACCAGGCAAAACCTTTCAGGAAGTTTTTGAGGAAAAAAGCGGCCTTTTCACTGATCTTGAAAATCATATGTTTAATTACCTTAATTGGTTTATTTGCAGGCTTATATGTCGCCGCTAATAGCTATTAGCGTATTAGCGGCATTATATTAGTCATTCCTTTGAAGTTTTGCACTATAGTTCTTCTGTATATAGGTGTATATAATAATGATTGTTTTTTTATCGATGTTTCATCCCTACATGGGTTTAGATCGAGAAAACTTTTTTAGAATAATTGCCGTACGGTTTGGAACGTATATCCTGAGGAAATGATCAGGATTGTTTTCATATTGATAGCTCTCAAAAACGAGGGATTCATCAATTCGGTCATGCCCTCCAAATTTATTGCGATCCGAGTTTAAGATGATTTTGTAAGAACCGGGTTGTGGAACCCTGAACTCATAATCGGGGACAGAAACAAAAGGATGGAAATTGAAGATGAAGATCAGGTTGTTCCGTTCAAAAATAATTGTTTTGTTATTATCATCCATGTTCAATTGTTGGGCAAACATGGATTTCATGATCTCATTTTCTTTTACCACCTCTACCATTTTCTGGTCAAATGCCGCAAGAAATTGATATTTTAGATCGGGGTTGTCAACTAACGACCATTGCCGACGGCAATATTTGTAACTCCAGTTATTCCCTTCACGTGGAAAGTCGATCCATTCGGGATGGCCGAATTCATTTCCCATGAAATTCATATAGGCTTGTCCCCCAAGTGTAATCGTGAACAAGCGGAGTAGTTTGTGCAAGGCCATTCCCCTTTCGATGATGAAGTTTTCGTCATCTTTCTGCATATGCCAGTACATTTCTTTATCCATCAACCGAAAAGCAATGGTTTTGTCACCGACCAAAGCCTGATCGTGCGATTCGGCATAACAAATCGTTTTTACATGTGGGAGCCTGTCGTTCAAGACCTTCCACATTTCATGGATATCCCAGTTTTCATCGGGGTATTCTTTTAGGTATTTGATCCAGAAATCCGGGATTCCCATTCCCAGACGGTAGTCGAAACCAATTCCGCCATCATCAATTGTTGAAGTGAGCCCCGGCATGCCCGTAACATCCTCGGCAATGGAGATTGTATCTTTTTGTAAAGAATGGATCAAATGGTTGGCAAGTTGCAAATAGGTAATAGCATCATATTCCACGCCTTCTGAGAAAAACTTTTCACGGCTGGTGGCAGGTTCGTCACCATGGTGGAAATACATCATGGAACCAACACCATCAAAACGGAAACCGTCAAAACGAAAATCCTCCATCCAATAATTAAGGTTGGAAAGCAGGAAACGCAAGACTTCCGTCTTCCCATAATCGAATAGTTTTGAATCCCATTGAGGGTGTTCCCCACGCGGCCCCGGGTGAAAATATTGATGATCGGAACCATCAAATTCGTTGAGCCCTTCAATGGTGTTTTTTACCGTATGCGAATGGACAATATCAAGGATAACAGCGATGTTTCGTTTATGCGCTTCATTGATGAGGTATTTCAATTCTTCCGGAGTTCCGAAACGTGAGGAAGGTGCAAAGAAATTGGAAACATGGTAGCCAAAGGAACCATAATAAGGATGTTCCTGAATGGCCATCAATTGAATAGCATTGTAACCGGCCTTTTCGATCCGTGGCAAAATGTTTTTAGCAAATTCCAAATAAGTGCCGATCCCTTCTTTCTCCTGGGCCATTCCCACATGGGTCTCATAAATGAACATTTCTCCCGGTTTTGCATTTTTTTGAAATTGATTGTCTGTCCATTGGAATTTTTCAGGAAACCAAAGTTGCCCCGAAAAGTCCTTGGTGTCTTCATCCTGCACAACACGTTGGATATAGGCGGGTATCCTGTATTGCCTCCCTTTGGCAGAATCTACAATTACTTTAATTTTGCTTTTGTGGAGAAAAGTGGATTTGTGGTTTTTTTCATCGACAAAGATTTCCCAAACCCCAAAATCATTTCTTTTGAGCGGGTGTGAGGTTTCGTTCCATTGGTTGAAATCACCTGTGAGAAACAAGGCATGTGCTTCGGGCGCCCATTCCCTGTAAGACCAGGCTTTTTTATTTTCATCGTAATTGATCCCAAAGTATTTGTGACCTTTTGAAAACTCTACAATATCCGTAAAATCCTTTTCGATTTCCCTTAACCTGTTTTCGAACCGATGGTAACGATCTTCAATATCTTTGGCATTGGGCTCAAGCCAGGGATCCTGCTTGATTAGTTTGAATTCTTTGTGCGCCATGGCTTTTCTTTGGTATGTGGGTTCGTAAATGGATTAATACAATGCTTTATGAATTGACGACTTTTGTTGCAAATTTGCCAAAATCATATTCTTCGTTAAAGAGTTTGTACAATTCGGAAATAATGGGATATTTACAATCCAATCCATTTTTCTTAGAGATTTCATCACAAAAAACATTGACGGCAATCTTTCCCTCCAAAGTAACCTTGTCAGAAATATCTTCCACAAAAAAACCTTTTCCGATCAATAGGCCCAAAGTGCGGTTGCGGCTTAGGTCATTTAAGGCAGTCAGGCAAAAGTCCCCAAAACCACAAAACTTGAACATGGTCTCTTCCTTGCCACCATAGCGTACCAAAATCTGACGCATTTCATCAAAAGCCTTTGTGAGGAACAAGAAACGAAGGTTGGGGGAACTGAATTGGGCATCGACGATACCTGTTGCAATCGCATAGATGTTTTTTAGCAAACTCAGGATTTCGACCCCTTTTACATCATTGGAATAATCGATATGAATGTTGGTTTCATCGAAAACCTTGACAAGCATATCATAATGGGCTTTATCTTCAGAGCCTACGGTAAAGGCCGTGGGTATCCGGTTGATGAGCTCTCTGGCAAAGGTGGGGCCCTTAAACGAACAAATGGGATTGCCGACCACGTCCTTCAGGCTATCGGTGATTATTTTTTGCCCCGGGCCAAACCCCTTTGCCATGTTAAGGAGAACAGCATCTTCGTTTAATACAGGCTTCACTTGCGAAATATAAGCAAGCATCACATTGGAAGGAATGGCCAAAAAAACAATATCTGCGTTTTTCAATACCGATGTGTCCGAAGTTGCTTTTAAATGCTTGCTGAGCTTTACGTTGGGAAAGTATTTTTGGTTGTAACGTTTTTTGTTAATGGAAGCTACAACGTCTTTTTCAATGGAAAGGAGTTCCACATTGTAAGTGGCTTTCCTGGCCAAGACGTTTCCAATAGCCGTACCAATAGCACCGGCACCTATGATTATGATATTTTGGTTGATTTCTGTCATAGAATTGAGCTGAATTTAAATCCATGCAAATTTAGGGATATTTTTTGTCTTGGTTTGGAAGGTGGGATTTAAGCATTTGACCTTTTTGTCCACGAATGTAAAAATGAATTATTCCGGGTTTGCGATGTCATTTAATTATTAATTTTGTGGAAACATCGATATGTACAGTTTTGACAATAAATCGGGTATTATAATTCAGGCACGTTCACTGTCAACGCGCCTTCCTAATAAATTGTTCCTCCCTTTTCATCAAGGCCGATCTATCATAGACATTCTCTTGAACAAAGTATCCAGGTTTGTTGATTTAGGTTTAAAGGTTGTACTGGCGACCTCTATCAGCCCTGCTGATGATGTTTTCGAAACCCTGGCCAAAAAAAACAAGCTTTTGTTTTTTAGGGGTTCCGAAAGCAATGTACTTGATAGGTTTTGTAAGGCAGCAAGTGAATATGGAATTAATAATGTCGTTAGGGTTTGTGCCGATAATCCTATTTACGATTTTGAAGGGACGCTTAAATTGTTGAAAAAACATATCAAAACCGGAAATGATTATACGGCCTATCAATTAAAGGGAGGGCTGCCCTCCATAAAGTCCCATCTCGGTTTCTGGGGGGAAGTGGTTTCGTTAAAAGCATTGGAAAAGGTTGCTGCGGAAACAACGGATAGGGTTTACCTTGAACATGTGACAAATTATATTTATACTCATCCGGGGATGTTTAAAATCGATTTTGAAAATGCACCTGATATTGCTTTTGAACGTGATAGGTTGAGGTTTACTGTGGATACCCTTAGGGATTTTGATATGATGAAGGATCTTTATGAAAAACTTTTTGACCAGAACCCCGGTTTTTCAATCGATGAAGTTATTGGATTTGTTGATGACAATCCAGGATATTTGAAGCAAATGGCCCGGCAGATAGACAGAAACAAGAAATAATCAAAGTATTGAAAATGGCACATACATATTTAATAGGCGAAATTGGTCAGAACCACAATGGGGATATTAAAATTGCCAAAAAACTAATTGACATTTTATCCACCCCTGTGCTCGATAAATTATTTGGTCAGAAGCTGCTGCCCATGGATGCAGTAAAGCTTACCAAACGGGACTTGAAAGAGGAGCTTTCTGCCTCGGCCATGTCGAAACCTTATAACAACCCCAATTCATTTGGGAAGACTTACGGAGAGCACCGGGAATTTCTTGAACTGAGCGATGAAGAACATTTTGAGGTTTATAAATATGCGAAAAGCAAAGGACTGGACTTTGTGGAGACATTATGTGCCAAGGGGTGTTTGTCTATTTTTAAGTATTTTGAACCGGACAGGTTAAAAGTAGCCTCGCGTGATTTGACGAATGTGCCCTTGCTTGAGGCCCTTGCAGAAACAAAAGTGCCTCTAATCCTTTCAACGGGAATGGGTGGTAAACAGGAACTCGATAAAGCCCTTGAGATTATTGGCCGGCATCATTCTGAAATTACAATATTGCATTGTCTCTCGCAGTATCCTTCAGAGTATAAAAATATCAATTTGAATACAATACCATTTCTCATTGAAAATTACCCTGAATTTATCATTGGTTATTCCGATCATTCCATTGGTATCGTAGTGCCCGCTGCTGCTGTTGCCCTGGGGGCAAAAGTAATTGAGAAGCATATCACATTGGACAGGAAAATGAAAGGGACCGATCAGGCAGGTTCTTTGGGACCCGATGGCATTTACCGTATGGTGAGGGATATCAGGAATATTGAAAAATCAATGGGTAGGAAAGCGATATTTGCCGATGATTCGGTGAAGGAAACGCGTATTAAACTTGAGCGGTCAATTGCATCCAAACGGTTTATTAAAGAAGGGGAAGAAATAAAAGAAACGGATTTGCATATGCTTAGCCCCGGTGATGGCTTTAAATGGATAGAGAAAGAAAAACTCATTGGGAGTAAAACAATCGTGGATATTCCTGCAGATGAAATTATTTATGAAAATATGATAGCGCAATGGATATAAAACTTGTTTTAACAGATATTGACGGTGTTTGGACCGATGGGGGAATGTTTTATGACAATGAAGGAAACGAATGGAAGCGGTTTAATACATCCGATAGTGCAGGGGTTGTGTTTTTTGGGAAACTGAATATCCCGGTTGGTATCATTACCGGTGAGGATACCCGGATAGTTGAGAGAAGGGCCGAAAAATTGAAAATCGATTTTCTTTTTATGGGGGTAAGGAACAAATTGCTTGTTGCAGAAAAACTATGTGAAGAGCTTGGCATTAGTTTGTCAGAAAACGTAGCTTATATCGGTGATGATATAAACGACATCCCTTTGTTGGAGAAAGCAAAGATTAGTGCCACACCAGCCAATGCCCCCGATTATGTAAAAAAACATGCAAAGTGGAATTTGAAAAAAAATGGTGGCGAAGGGGTATTCCGGGAGTTTTCGGAGTTAATTCTAAAAGAATATGGTATGTTGGAAATCGTAATCGAGAAAGCGATCCAAAGCTTTAGAGACCCTTTATAAAGCCCAAGACCCTTTCACTTACTTTTCCGTCAACACGATAGGCATACTTTTGGATGTAATCGCGATAGGCATTCTTATCGTGTTTCCTTGTCCCTGATAACAGGTCGGTGATTATCTCATTCAACTCATTGTTGTTCGAGGTTTGAAATGCAACCCCCTCCTTATAATATTGCTGGATATCTTGCTTTAAATGGTCAAGGATTATAAGTGGTTTGTCAAAATAGACGGTTTCGGCACCTACTGTACTGAAACAGGTAATTACAATGTCACTTATCGAAATGAGCAAATAAAGGTCAAAATCAAGGACAATCCGGAAATTTTGACAATTGGCTTTTTGGGCAATATCCCTGTAATAACCGAAATCATTTCTTTCTGCCGGATGGAGTTTTAAAACCAATTCCACATTGTCAAAATCCTTCACAGCCGTAAAGACATCAAATGCAGCTTTTTCCCTTAATACCGGATCACGTTGTGGTTGGGAGGCGAACATGACCAATCTTTTATTATCAGCAATTTCAAAATAATCCTGTCTATTTATATTTTTCAATACAGTGATAATGTCTGTCCGAATCTGACCAGATGTAAATATGGATTTGGCTGGATAGTTTCCTTTATTAACTAAATAGTCAGCCCAATGGTTTCCCCAAACAATAGTATGATCCTGGTGAATACCTCTTTCCGCATCTCTTTTTGTGAGGATATAGGCAGGGTGCAATTCATGGATAGTCCCATGTTGGATCCCGATTGTTTTTATACTTGCAGATTTGGCAGCATCCAAAATGGATTTTATCCGTGGACTGTTTTCGTCAATCGAACTTAAGGTTTTGAAATTGTGTTTTGTGAAAAAACGTTTGTAGGCGAAATATTTGAACAGGAATAGTTTATTCGATTTCTGTAATGATAAAAGGTGGTCAATGATTAAAAGGTCATGGGGGTGTTGCAGGTTTTTCTTTATAAGTATGAGGTTTTGTTTTATTTGGGTCACATGCTTTTTGGTTTTTTCCCTGACCTCTTTTGAAAATATTCCCCTGAAAAAAACAGCTTCCCCAAAAAAGCGGTTTTTTTTTGATTTTAATTGATGCCTGCTGAACTTGAAATTATTTCCCTTTTGGAATTTTGGTATCTCGGTATCTTCCAGGATTATAAAACTGTTATCTGCTTTTTCAAATAAATACTTGAGGTTATAATTGCCTTTTTCTGGTTTTAAGGTTTTAAGGTTGAGGCAGGTTTGTTTTATGGAATGGTCGATGACAATGTGTTTTTTGTTCATTGTTTTTTCCCAAAGGTTCCATGATGCCATCGTCCGCAGGACAATAAACAAAAGATATTTAAGGATGGATAATTTATCTGATTTAGTGGGGCTTGTTGTTGTGGGAACAATACATATCCCTGTTGATGAAAAGGTATAATTGGACAATCCACTTTGATTTGTGTAAAAAAATATTTTCGGGTAGGTTTTGCTGAGTTTTTCCACCAATTCAATTTCGAAAAACAAATTCCTGATGTGAAAATAAACCCTGAATTTATGGTAATGCCAAATACTGGCTTTTTCAATCATCAATAAGTCCGTAATTGCCACACCGTTGATATTGATCTCGCCAAATTGGATGACTTTGTCAAAGATATCGTAATTGATCTTCTTTTTCTCTTCGGAAGTCAATTCAGAAGGGCCTTTGGAATAGGTTGATATCTTTTCGGATACCTTGACATTTGAATAGATCGCATACTCCTCCCCCGAAGATATTTTTTTAAGGATATCGGCTTCCTCCTCCTTACTTAAGTTCCTGTTTATGAAAATTGCTTCCATCCTTTGTTTGTGATTTTCCTGATCTCATTTTTGTACAAAACTACCAAAGAACCAAATATAACCGCAACAAGTATTGCTGAGCTGATGAAAATATTAATACCGAACCTGA
>JAJRTT010000431.1 GCA_024278155.1 Bacteroidota bacterium
AACAAAAAAAAGAAAGGAAACCCATTTATCCATAGCGGAATCCACATAAAAAAGATACGATTCCGCCACGGATAAATTTTTATCCGTAGCGGAATCCATATAAAAAAACCACGATTCCGCCACGGATAAATTTTTATTATTCGCGTAATATATGTATATTTGCCCCGGTTTCGCCATAAACAAAAACAATATGGGAACATTTATTGGGAGAACAGAAGAGACAAAAACCTTGCTGAACGCCTTGGATACCAAAGATGCAGAGATGATAGCGGTTATTGGGCGCAGAAGGGTTGGCAAAACTTTTTTTATCCAATCTGTTTATCAAAAGCATATCCAATTTGAAATGACCGGAAGCCAGGACACACCGGTTAAAGAACAACTTGAAAACTTCGCCGACCAATTGCTGAAATACAGCAAGTCAAAAATCGCAACTGCAACACCCAAAAATTGGCCGGCGGCATTCCGTCAACTAACATCGTTTTTGGAGACAAAAAAAACCAAACAGAAAAAAGTGTTGTTCTTTGATGAACTTCCCTGGCTGGCCTCCCACAAATCACGGTTTCTTTCAGCTTTTGGATATTTTTGGAATACCTGGGCAAGCAGACAAAATATCGTGGTCGTGATTTGTGGCTCGGCAGCATCATGGATGATCGAAAAAGTAGTGAACAATAAAGGTGGGCTGCACAACAGGATTACAAGGCTTATTTCACTTTCACCCTTCACACTTGCGGAAACAAAAAAATTCCTTGTGAGCAGGAAGGTTTCCCTGAGCAGCTATCAAACAATCCAGCTGTACATGGCCATGGGAGGGATACCGCATTATTTAAAAGAAATTGAACCGGGGAAAAGCGCAGCCCAGAACATTGATAAAACATGCTTTACCAAAAATGGCCTGTTAAAGGATGAATTTTCAAACCTTTATCCATCATTGTTCGACAAGGCCACTAACCATATTTCAATTATCCGCGCCCTCGCCACAAAATGGAAAGGGCTTTCAAGAAAAGAAATAGTCAGCATCAGCAAATTGCCCGATGGAGGATCGGTAACAAAATACCTGAATGAATTGAACCAATCGGGTTTTATAAGCAGCTATCTGCCCTATGGGAAAACCAAGAAAAACACACTGTACCGCCTGACCGACGAGTATTCCCTTTTTTATCTCAAATTTATCGAAGGCAAACGGAAACAATCATGGACAAACCTAAGCCAATTGCAAACATGGAAAAGCTGGAGCGGTTACGCATTTGAAAACACCTGCCTGAAACACAGCCAACAAATCAAAAACGCCCTTGGCATTTCCGGTGTATATTCACAAGAGTCAAGTTTTGTTTACAAAGGCAATGAGCATTCAAATGGTTTTCAAATCGACTTGCTTATCGATCGACAGGACAACTCGATCAATCTTTGCGAAATGAAATTTTATGAATCGGGGTTTATTATCGACAAGGCTTATGCAAAAACCTTACGTGAAAGGACCGCACAATTCAAAATGCAGACAAAGACACGGAAAAATGTGTTCCTGACTTTTATCTCCACTTATGGGATAAAGCCAAATATCCACAGTATTGGCTTGGTCCATCAGGATATAACGATGGACGCATTGTTCAAACAGATATGATTTTACCGTCAACAACACTTAATCGCTGACAAAACATTAGTAACCGTTCAATGAAAAAATATCCTGGAAATAACATCAAGGTCCCGAGGTTTAGGGAAGAAAACGGTTTCTATACCACGAAGGAACGTTCAAAACTCATGAGCAAAATCAGGGGAAAGGACACAAAGCCCGAAGTGATGTTCAGAAAAGCTTTGTGGGCAAGGGGGTACCGTTACCGGAAAAATGTAAAGAAGCTCCCCGGGAAACCGGATGTAGTGCTGAGGAAATTCAAACTGGCAATATTTATTGATGGTGAATTTTGGCATGGCCATAATTGGGAAGAAAAAAAGAAAAGCATCAAATCGAACCGGGCATTTTGGATACCCAAAATAGAAAGGAACATGCAGCGCGATGAGCAAGTGGAAGAAGAATTGAAGGATATGGGCTTTACCGTTTTCCGTTTTTGGGAGCAGCAAATAAAAAAGGACTTGGGTACTTGTCTTGAGGAGGTTGTTGAATATATTGAAAGGTTTAAGCTCGTGTCAGGCAAAGTGTGAAATAAGGGTTTAAACCGTAACTTAATGCTTGATTTGGCATTTGCTGTTTCCATTGATTTCCTGAATAATAATTACTTGGCCTTCTCGTTCTCTGTAAGTATTCTCTAACTTATTAAGTCCCATGAGATTCCTATTCCTTTCATCCACCTTCTTCATAACCCATCTTTTTTCAACTCAGAACTTAATTGCTCAAAACAAAAAATTCGATGCGGGGATATTTTTCAATATAAATGCCAATACGATTTCGAGGAAAGACCGTAGCCCGATGAGGTCGCCGGCAGGCACTAAAAACATAAATGAGGATTTCAATGACTTTGACATATCCTGGATTGGGATTTTTAAATGGTCAATGAACCCTAAAGCGGCCAAAAATGTGTTTTTGGGGTTTCGCTTTGAACATTCCATACTTTCAATCCACGAATTGTGGAACCTTTATAACATCAATTGGGGGGTTCAATTTGAATATGTGCTCTAATTGATGAATTAACAGAAGTCCCCAAAGAAAGTTGGCCGATACCCTATTCTGCACAACCACTCCGTTTCAGGTCATGGACTTTTTTTGGGGAATAGCAGAATTTTTTAACGAGCGAAAACTCAAGCCCACCCCGGTAATTCGTTGCGGCATACTGACTGGAGATGTTCACGTCATAACTGAATTGCAGTGCCCATCTACGGTATTCCAAACCAAGAACAGGAATAATATCGCGGACTACCCGAAACCACAAGCCGCCACTCACCGTCACCCCGTAAAACCCATACGACAAATTACTTCCCGCCAAAGCTTCCCAGGTATTGTTCTGCATCGAAAACATTACCGAAGGCGAAAGCACAAACCGGTCTATGGGAATCTCCATATCCGAATGAACCAGGTAACGCCTCCCCAGATAGACATCGTCATCGAATAGTGAGTATTCCGGTTCCAGGATATGCGATACGCTTACACCGACTCTTAATTTATATTTATCGGGGTTTAAATAGGAAATCATCCCTCCGATATTCAAGTCAAAGTAGCTGAACGTATTGGCCACAAATTTTTCATTGTTCACCATATCGGGATCAAACGTAAAGCCATTCCACTGGCTATCAAAATAAAATTTCGTAAAATCAACGCTCAGGCTCCCAAGTCCCAGGCTAAACCCCAGGCTTCCCCAGAAAGTCTGGTCAGGGTTAAAGCTCTTGTGAAGTGCCATGTTCAACATCCCAAAACTGTTTTTCAGATTTCCATCACCTGCCTTGTCGCTGTAGAAATACCCGCCAATGCCAAACTTTGTGCCGGAGGTGTATTTATCGAGGGAGAGCCGGGTATCGGCAAAAAAGGACTGGGTCACATAGGTCTTTTCCCATTGCTCCTTATTGTTAAAACCTGCCCGCAGATAACAATCCCCGATATCGCCCGTCATTGCAGGGTTCAACAAAAGCGGGCTCCGGTCGTATTGCGAAAAATGAATATCCTGCGACCGGCCTGTTATTGCCGCCAATATCATAATCACAAATAGGAACCAGCTTCTATTTAGCATTGAAATGTTTATTTATTCTATGTAATTTATAGTAATTCGCTATATGCAATTGATTGAACATTCCGAACATCTATGTTATTCTGTTACTCCCCAATTACCATCAGTTACCATCAATTACAGCCTAATTGCCCGCCTTCGCAAGTTGCGATCGGGCAGGCCAACCAAATTACAATCAACTACCCTTACCTTATCAACGTGATATTCCCTTTTCGTTCCACCCTTGTGTCATCGGCTAAGTACGCAATAAGGTGAAAATAGAAAACGCCAAGATCTTGTGGCGTCCCGTTGTATTTTCCGTCCCAACCTTTATTTTTATCGGTAGTATGAAAAACCATTTCGCCTGCCCTATTGTAAATCTTCAAATCAACTTTTGTAAAGAACCGCCCCCTCACATAAACCACATCGTTCACACCGTCATTGTTGGGCGTAAAGGCATTTGGGACAAATAAGTCAATGAAGATAATCTGTGTTGAATCCCCGTTCTTGCAACATTTGAAATCCGAAACATCCACCCGGTACAATCCACTATCGGCGGTAGAAATGTAAGGCCATGT
>JAJRTT010000432.1 GCA_024278155.1 Bacteroidota bacterium
ACGGCATGGATTTTACCATAACGTTTATCGAGATTATGTATGGAGAGTACTTTTTCCAAGAAATAAATATTGTGCCAACAGGGTAAAGACTATTTCATCCAGCAAACATTACAGCATAACCTATTTATTTTATCAAAGGTTATTTTATCAAAGGGTTTTCAACAACAGGCAATTTATTGGTCGAAGATGTTGTTGTACCTTCGATTTCCATTTCCTTTATCAAAGTGGCTTCCGGGACAATGAACGATGAAAGCGAGCCTCCCATATAACTTGGCGAGGAGGAGGAATTGCTGAGCATAATGCTGTCAGAAACACCTTCAACTTTCTTGAGCAGTTTCAGGTTGATGCCACTTAGGCCAGCACCTCGGACCAACTCTTCTGTTCCATCGGCAATGTTGATTTTATAAACTTCGCTCAGGTTCTGGTATCCACCGTTACCGATTCTTTTCACGACAAAAACATATTCGAGGTCTTCCTCTTCGGCAAGCCCGAACATTTGCTTCATCAATTCTTCCATTGTGCTCGTTTTTGTGGCAACAACCTCAATAACACCCGGGCCAACCGATCTTGAAATCCCCATTCCAGAATAACCGAGGCGGTTATGTCCGTTCGATTCCCGAACCAGGATACTGGGAGTCCTGCCGTTCAACAAGGTTTCAAGGATGCCATCCTTAACAAGGACAAGCGTATCGGGTGGGACAACCCCTTCTCCATCAATTTCAAAACTCCCCAACAACTTTTGACCTTTGTAAGTTTTCAGCTTCGGCAATGCCAATACGGTTAGGTCCCTGTTAATAACCTTCTTTCCGATTTTTGCCTCGATGGAATTCACGTCCGGCTTATCGGGAATGGAAATCACATTGGCACTTCCCGACATTTCTTCACGACGTGCCTTCAGGCCGGAATATCCAAACAAAGCCTTTCGGAACAAACTTGCAGAAGCATCGCCCACAAACAAAACCGGGCCTGCATAAATATCGTCAAAAACCGGCGCTGACTTCAACTCCATCATATGGTCGGCAAGATCCTTTGTTTTCCGTATCAACTCATCTTCACCGGGAAAATCATCCGGGCCTTCCACATAAACATGAAAGAAATCGGAAACCTCTGGCCCGGTTTCAACATTGGCTCTTGCATAAACCGAAATAGAAGAAACAGTTACGGGCTGAACCACTTCTGTCCCTTCGCTATTGATGTAATAATTTCTGCCGGAATAAACCGAAACACTAAACCCCGAAGAAACAATATCGGGATAATCCAAAAATATGGCGGATGCTTTTCTGGCCAAATCCTCCCATTTTTCCTTTTCAAACTTGATTTCAGGTTGCGGAATCTCACGCACCACAACAGGTGCTTTCGCAAAATCGGGGATCAGGTAATCTTCTTTTGAGATGCCGTGTTTTTCAAGCACCTGGAGTTTCGTTTTGTATATTTCCCCGGCGGATTTATATACCGCGTCCGTCGAAACCCAAAACGCACGGCGGATTGCGTAGTAATCAATGTCTAAAGGTGTGGGGAGAAAACCGCTCAAGCCATTGTTGAACGAGGAATAGGAACTGAAATTTTCATCGTTCAACTGATAATCCCCGACCATTAACCTTACGGCAGTATTGTTGGATTCAGAAACATTGGAGTTGGTCAGTGCGCCCAAAGTTGCGGATATGTTCAATGATTTGTTTTGGTCAAAGCGGTAAGCGATAAAATAGGGTTTGCTAAAATCCTTGAATCCCAAACTGTCCATGCTCCTGTTCATTTCATCCCGCAAAGCTCTTTTGATAATTTCGCCATCGCTTTCCTGAGCAAAAACCCGGATAGCCGAAACGAAAATCAAAATTGATAATATAAAAACTTTTTTGGCAATTTGTTTTCGAAAAAATTGATTTAATCTGTTCATGCTAATTCTCCTGGTTTTTCAATTTATGGATTAATTGCTGCGACACCGGCATGGCAAGGATCGGCGGAACAGATTCCGCTTTTTGCCTTTTCTGAATCTCTATCTGGCTGATAAACAAAGCCGGTGAAATAGCCGTAACCGGAACTGCCCCGGATTCGGCCCCACAAGTGCCCGTGAAAATCGCTGCTTTGTCGCCGGCAGCTTCTATTTTTGAAAACATGGCAAGTGGCGTCCCGATAAGGTCAACCCCTTTGACCAATTCATCCGGCCGGCCATCAACAAAAATACGATAAACCTCTGTGGGCATAATATTGAAAGCATTTGGCATATATCTTCCCGTAAGGGTAAAACCCCCGACCACTTCCTTGAAAAGAAGCCCGAATTCCTTATCCTGCTTTTCGCATTCCTTGATAAGCATTTTGCGCAGCTCGTCCATCGAGTGCATTTTACTGCTTTCCACAATCAGGTTCGATTGCCGGGCAACGGGTTCCATACCAGCCTGTCCGCGTCCATGCCCGTTCGACTTTGGAAATCCTTCTATCGGGCACCTCGACATTAAAAAACCCTTCAAAACACCATTTTCAACAATATCCACTTTTTGCGCCTTCACACCCTCATCGTCATATTTATAATAACCGTTCAAGTCCGTGCCCTGATATTTTGAGGTAGTAGGATCGAATACAATGTTGAAGGGCTTTGGCAACAGTTTCTCCCCTATTTTTTTCGTGAAGGTCTGTCCGTCCGATTCACTTTTTTGCCGCTGGCCTTCCACCCTGTGCCCAAATATTTCATGGAAGAAAACCCCTGCCGATCCGGCGG
The DNA here is from genome assembly GCA_024278155.1 of Bacteroidota bacterium. GTDB lineage: Bacteria > Bacteroidota > Bacteroidia > Bacteroidales > JAADJA01 > JAADJA01. Next base: position 2,714 of record JAJRTT010000432.1, read on the forward strand.
ATAAAATTGCCGGGCCTTCGTAAGGCTCAACAATCGGGGCATCCCTCAAGGCAATCAGTTTATCGATCATCGCATCCACCTCCTTTAGCACGGTTTCATCATCGGGCAAATCTTCAAGGTCATATGCAAACCATGTTTTGTTCAAGGGAAGTTCCAATCCATCCTCGGAACGGATCATGCCGGTTATCACAAGATTTGCATTGTAGCGGTTCTCAACAATCTTTGTACCTTCGGTGGAAACAAAATACTTTCTTTCGATCCCCACATTAATTCCTGCTATCCCAAAAACAATATCTTTTTCCTTCAAAAAAACCTCCGAGTATTTCCTCACCTTTTCGTCCAGTTCCCCTTTGTCCAGGCTACCGATAAAATCCCCGGGAGCTGGATCGATATAAACCTCGGGTTCTTCCTTTGAAAAGTCATCCACCTCTTTGTCCTCATCGTTCTTGCTTTCCATTTTAATGATCAGGTCCGAATAAACATCCATTGCATCTATATAGGCCATATTGGTTTCGTTCCACAAAACCTGCTTTATGGCAAGGGGTTCATCATCAAGTGGGAGATACCCACCACCCGGCGCTGCATAAGCTCCGCCCGGATCATCAAGCTTATGTGTATTGTCAAGCTCATAATCCCCGATGCGAACGGCAACACGCAATGTCCGCACCCTGTCTTCACTTGAATTCAAAAGGTTTCCAAACATTGCATTCGTACCAAAAACAGATTGGTCGTTTACGCTGTAACTCATAAAATAAGGGGGCGTTTTTTCTTTGGAAAGAGCGGTCATTTCCCTGTTCAACTCCTCTTCGAGAATATCGGCCAGCTTATCCTGTCCGTACAGGTCAAAACCAAATAAGAATGTCAATAAAATGATGGAAATGGGAAAAACCCGGGTTCTGTTATTTCGCATAAAATGGGGGAATTTATTAAAATATTTTGAATACGCTTATGAAAATCCTAAAATGGCCCATTGTTCATCGTGTTAAAAGGGGAAGTACCAAAGCCTCTTGGCTGAAACGGGTTTTGATAAAAACGATGGGGATTGGCACCATTCGAAAACTCAACTTCACCATGGATAAACATATTCTTCCCAACTTTGTAATCAACGCCCATAATAACACCTTCGTAATCAAAATTGGCCCCGGGATAATTTTGGGGATGGTTGTTGAACACGTTCATCTCTTTGTAAACCGCGCCCGTTATCCGCAGGTTTTCCGAAAGTTGATAAGCCCCTTTTACATAAATAAAAGTGCGGTTCACATTTCCCGAAAGCAAGCCCATATTGCCATAATATGGTTCGGCAACGCCAATGGGGAAACCGCTCGAAACCCTTGCCCCCACACCCAAACTAAATCGGGGGGTTAAACTGTAGTTTATTTCAGGGGCGACATAGCTCCCAAAATAACTACCTCCACCAAAACTTGTCCCAAAGCTTGTCCCGATTTCAACATTGAACTGGAAGGGGTTTTTCTCAATGGCCCGTTCTATTTCTTCGGGATTGAAATCCGTGGAAAAATAGGCAGTTGTGTCTTCCGTATTATAAACCACGTTGTCACCAATTTTATCCTGGGAAAACAACAAACCACTATAAGCGAAAATGAAAGAAATAAGTACAATCCTTTTCATAGGCGTCAAAAATATAAAAAACCAACGAATAAACAGCCGGAAATGGTATAATTGTTTGAATGGGATTTGTTAATTTTTATTAATTTGACCAATCTACGAAACAGGATTATTCCCTGATTAAAATATAATTGGCGAAATACTTTTTGCTATCGGTCAGTTTCCCGATAAGTTTAAAATCGGTTTTTGCGATTATCTCGCCAATGATTTCGTCATTGTACTTACGCGATATTTCAGTAGATATTTTTTCTCCCTGCTTAAAATAAAAAGTTTTCCCGATTTTTTCAATGCTGACTTTCTGATCGGTGGCACTTACCAAAAAACTTTTTGCAACGCCTTCGCTTTCGATGTACTCAGGTTGGTGAAGAAACTTGTCCGTATGAAAATCGCCGCCCAATTCACGATTGATCCGCCTCAATAAATTCAAATTGAATTCGCTCGTAATCCCCTGGCTATCGTTATATGCGGGAAGGACGACAGAGGCGGGCTTTATTAAATCGACACCGAGGAAAAGTTTATCGTTTGCACTAAGGTTTGAACCCAAC
>JAJRTT010000433.1 GCA_024278155.1 Bacteroidota bacterium
TCCAACAGGGTTCCCCCACTCATCCACGTCTCTTTTGTAACACTACCATTGCTATTCCATTGAAATTCTATTGTAGCACTTAAGCGCTTCGTATCGGCTCCTTTGTTGAATATGTGGGATGCCAGAAGCCCATCGTAATTTTGTTGAGTGGTATTGTTAGTTGCAGACGCAATTTTAGCAGATGACAGACTAATCGATTCCAACATTCCATTGGCATTATAATTGAAATCATATACCCCTTCATTATTAGTATGTTCATAGCCTTTGGTAACTTTTCCATCACTGTATTCAAATGTTTGATAACCAAATAAAGTTCCGTCATCTTCATAATAGTCAATCCTTACAACATTCCCGTTATTATCATATTGCATGGTTTTATAATCATGAAATCCATCCTCAGTGGCATCTATTCTGGTCAGTTGATTGTTGTTATAGCTAAATGTTATATTGATATATTCTTCGAATTCGTCTGTCACACTTAAAATATAACAAGATGGTGTGTTCCCGTTATTCCCATTGTCGTCATCCTTTTTGCAGGCGTCAAAAAGAAATAAGAGAATGAAAGCGGAGCTGATGCTAATCATCGTAATTATCCATGTATTTTTCATCATATCGTGATTTAATAATTTGAATAAAAATATCTGTCATTATATTCTCGTGACCGGAAACAACTTTTTTCATCAGACAGATAATGGTAGTAAGCTAAACCATTGTTTATTCTGCCAAACGGTGGTAGCACAACATTAACAGCTTTCACTTCAAGTGGCTTATTCATATCGTCAAATGCCATAAATGAAGATGAGTTGAAAAATGGAGATGCCTTTAACTGGAAAAAAGCTTTTTGCATTTGAATCTTGGTGACAGTCTCGGTTTTGGACTGTAATGGCAAAGCAAATTTTTCCGCCTGGTAGTTATTCAGATTTTTTTGAAAGTTGTAGCTGTATGCGTTTTTCTTTTTCTTCTTCTTAGCAACCACTATTATTATTACTACTATCGCAATCGTGGCGCCAATCCCGGCAAGAATCAAGCCCGTATTCGGATTTGTTTTTTTAGTAGTAGTCCCTGATGTCCATTGGGCATTTGCAACTTTCGGGTTTCCAAAAGTCAACATGCTAATTGACAGAGAAACCAGGATAATGTTTTTCAATAAATTTTTCTTTTTCATAGCTCAGTGAATTTTTAAAATGGTTTATCAATTTATTTTGGCAATATCTTTTACGATACTTGGTATTTGACAATCATCTTGCCGTTGAAATTCTTTTCGCCGCTGGTTTCGATAAATTGAAAATGGTTGTTGTCAGACTGGTCCATCACCGAAAACAGAGCCCTTTATTTACCCAAATTTCAGCTTGCCCAAATTTAAGCCGCTAACTCACACATGTCAATTGCCCAATTGGGGTATATTTCAATTACCGATAAGTCCGTTTTCAGAAGCAAAAAAAGCCAGTGTAGCTATACTTGTCAGATCAAGCTTTTTGAGAATATTCTTTCGGTGCCTGTTCACCGTATCGGGCTGAATCATCAATTTATCAGCTATTTCTGTGTAACTAAGGCCTTTTGCGATTAAGGGGATTATCTCCCTTTCCCTGTTTGTTAACAGTTTGATGCGTTGATAGTTTCTTATGCGCATGCGCTCCCTGAAAAGACTGTCAAATTGGATTTCGGTATTCGGAAGGGTATTAACATCAATAAGCAAACCGATTAGCGATATTGCCTTACCGCTATAATCACACTTAAAAACGGACACTTTTGAATAGACCCAAACCCAGTTGCCATTCTTGTGGCTAATCCTGTAAACACCAGTCCAGAATTCCCCTTTCCTTTTCCTGAAAAAATCTATTCTTGCTTTAATCAGGTTTCTGTCGGCGGGATGGTAGTGCTTTTTCTCTATTTCCATTTCTGAGAAAACCGGATCACTTTCATCATAACCGCTTATATCGGATAACACATTGTTAATCCACCTCAGTTTTGATGTTGCCATATCGAACACATAAAGGGCGGCACCGATATTTTTTAAAACCTCTGCTGTGGGAATAACCGGATTTTCGGGAAGTTCTTCCATAATTTTCGCATTAAAGACTTCTAATAATAGATATGCATTCCCGGGAAAGTTTGGAGATTTTAATCCCATGTTTTTACTATTTTTACCCGAATTAACACCAGTACAATGTTTCCAGGCTTGCTAAAGAATCATTTTCAAGTTCAAAAAACAGCGATATTGGCATTGGTTTTCCTGTGGTTCTTCCCATTGATCCTGTTTTCAGGCAACGATAAGGAAACACTTACCCAAAACCGTTCGACAAAAGGTGAAGCTTTTTTTGAAAAACTGATGTATGACAGTGCCGTGCTTTATTTTGCCGGGCTTCAGCCAATCCTGAAGAAAGAAAACGACTGGCCGGCTTATTGCCGGATTTCAAACAAATACAGCACTTCGCTTTGGAAACAGGGCAAACTCACCGAAGCCGAAAATACTGCCTGGCAAACCCTGGAAGCCTGCAACAAGCAGCTCGGCGAAAACCATCCCGAAACGGTGCGTGCTTATCTCAACCTGGGCGCCATCAGTTTCCTCAACGGTAAAGCAGGGAGTGCAGCTTATTTTCGAAAAGCTGTTATTTTGTCAAAACGCATCCACGGAGAACAAAATCCGTTGACGGCCAAATCCTATGAGTGGCTGGGAACGGTGCACGAAGCAGCCAACGATCGCCCGCTTGCCAATCAATATTTAAAAAAATCCCTGCAAATCTGGGAAAACACCAAAGGCAAAAACCATCCTGACCTTGCCATTATCTACAGGTATTCAGGTTTGTATTATAAGCGCTTTGGGCTATTGGATTCGGCCTTGTATTGTTTTAATAAATCGAAAGCATTGTTCGACATCAAGTACGGGGAATACAATTATAAATCGGTAAAATGCCTGAACAACATTTGCGATGTTTTTGAAGTTGTTCAACAATACGACACTGCAAAACTCCTCTATGCAAATGCATTGGATTTACTTGCCCATTCGGAAGCACCAAACAGGTATGCATATATGATGACCTATTTTAATATAGGTGAATTATACCAAAGGGAAGGCAATTATTTAAAAGCATTGCAGTATTATCAAAAAATTCTGCCCCTTTATTTTTCTTCTGTTGATGCTGACGACATCTTTTCAAATCCAAAAAAAATCGGGGAATACCCCCATAATCTGATGAAAATTCTGTTGTTCTATAAGGCTAGAAATCTTATCGAACTTTCAAGAATTGACAGTGCCAATCAGGTGAACTATCTCGAAGCAGCATTCGATTGTTATTCGGCTGCTGCTGATATTATTGATAACATTAAAGTTCAGATGGGGAATTATGTTGATTTACTGAGCCACGAGAACAACAATGCCAACCTGATGGTGGAAATGGCTGAGAACGCCCTAAAACTTTATTCACTTACCGGTAAAACTTTGTATTTTGAACGGGCGCTTCAATACCTCGAAAAGAACAAGCAAATGGTACTTTTTGTTTCGGGCAGTTCAGAAGATATCGCAAGCAAAATCCCGGAGGAGCTTCAACAAAAAAAGCAGAAATTACAGGCTGCCTTCAACCAATTGCCAAACCTGTCGTCAATTGTTTTTTTTAGCAAGCTTGATGAACAGCGCATTAATTTAAAAGTTAAAATGGACAGGCTTAATGCGGAAATCAGGCAAAACCATCCATACAAAAGGGGTGCGGCAAATGAAGAATTGAACATTAATTTAACGCAAATCAGGGAAAGGCTTCAGGATAATCAGGCAATCATCCAGTTCTCTGAGTTCTGTGATGATTTTATTTCAAAGCCCGAGCGGATTCTGTGCCTTGTTATCACCCAAACAGAAAACGTGTTTTACACAATTGATGGAAAACATGCCGGAGACCTGATCAGCCGATATTATCATTTACTTTCAAACAGAAATCCTGACGAACAGATTAACCAGGTCGGCCATCAGCTTTACCAATTGTTATTGGGTGGATGTGAAAAAATGATTGAGAATAAAGATATTGTAATTATTCCCTCTCAACACATCAGCCTGGTGGCCTTTGACGCTATGCCGATAGCTGTATCAAAGGGGGGGCGTGCTGTGTATTTTATTGAAGAACATACTGTCTGGAAAAATTTCTCCATCACTTCATTTTTGAAGAATAGCGACAACGAAAACCTTTCGGATGTAAAAGTACTTGCAATGGCACCGGGTTTTTCCAGGGAAAAGAAAATGCAAATCGCGATGCTGATCAATCGCGACACGAGTTTAATTAACCTGGCCGGGGCTGAGAAAGAATGTGAAGAAATCAGCGGTATGATGAAGACAAAGCTTGTCACCGGACTTGAAGCAACCGAAGGTTCCTTTAAGTTGCTGTCACCTGATTATCCCATTATTCATCTTTCAACCCATGGTGTGCCGGGAAAGTCTGATGCGGAAATGGTGCGGCTCGTCTTCAGTAAGCAGAACGACAATATTGAAGATGGTTTTTTAACGATGCATGAAATATTCAACCTCGGTTTGAACGCCGAAATGGTGGTGATTAGTGCCTGCAAAACAGGTGTTGGTAAACTGAATAAAGGTGAAGGCAGCTTAAACCTGGGCTGGGCGTTTTCAAAAGCAGGGGCCAGGTCGGTTGTGATGAGCCTTTGGGATGCCAATGATTTTGCTTCCTCGAGAATAATGCCGGCTTTTTATCAATTGCTGGCCGATGGTGCCACCAGGCCGCAGGCAATGCACCAGGCAAAACTTGACTTTTTGGCTTCGGCGGATGATTTAACCGGCAATCCTTATTTTTGGGCAGGCTTTGTCTATTACGGCAACAACAGTAAAATCATAGCTGAGAACAGTTTGCCGAAAGCTTATCTTTTAGGTATTGTTGGCGGGGGAGGCTTGTTTTTATTGCTTGTTTTAAGTATGATGGGCAAACATTTTATTACGACTAAAAAACATGCCGATGTCAGCAAATGATTACGAAGTCAGATTGCTGCACGAAAATCCGGGCGAATTGATACTCCTTTACCAGGAGTTGATTAAAATCATTGTTCAAAAACAACTCATCAATCCGGGTTTTTTCAAAAGTCAAAACCGGGATGATATTATCCAGACAATCAATGAGCACCTTCTGAAAAAGATGCCGCATATTGCAAAATACTACAATGGTTTGTCCTTGTTAAGGACTTATGTTTCAGTAATTATCAGGAACAAATGTCGTGAATATTACCGGTCGCAATTAAAACAGGAAACCACTTACATGAGTGACCAGGATGTTCTTTTGGCGCCTGGTATTAAAAGAAAGGTTTTTATAAGAAAGTTTCAGACGACCGTTCTTCATGAAGGCCTTCAATACACCTCAGCGCAGGAAACGGAAAAACATATTGTATTTGAATACGAGTTTAGAAGATTTGATGCAATACTGAGAACCTTCACTAAACAAAAAGCAAAAATTGAATTGTGCATCAGGTATTTCTTTCATATCCCCTGTCGAACCAGCGATTTAAAAGCATATTGGCCGGGGGCCGAAAAAAAGTACTTGAAAATATTTTCAGGAAAAAAAAGCAGTGAAGCAGAATCAACAAAAACAGAAAAATATAAAGTGCTGACAGGACTGATTAATCGTTGTGAAAATAAAACCAATACAAATGATGCAATCAGGAAATGGCTGGCAGATAAAATCACCGAGCTAATCGATTTGCTGAATGGTGACCCGCAACAGAATTATTTTGACAATGAAACATTTCAATATTTCGTTGAGGCCTACTATAACCGGAAAGAAAATATAGGATAAGTTCCATATTCATGGGTGAATTTTGTATATATTAATTGGAGAAAAACCATGTTGAACACAAGTCAAACAGAGAAGCTTTTTAATGTTGACGGACACTTGTCTGAAGAAGGCATTGCCATTTGGGTGGATGCACTGCAATATCAGAAGACGGGGGCTTTACCGGAAAAAGTGAAGGAGCATGTTGAAAATTGTGCGCTCTGCAAATCAGCTGTTGTTGAGCTCTATTCGGTCATCGGACAAGAAGACCGGCCGCTTTCAGAACATCCTTATTTCGGTGGTACAGATCATCAAACCCGGCGAGCCATAAAACACGATATAAAGCTATGGATAAAAATTGCCGCTTCCCTGTTGATATTGGTCTCAATCGCCGTTGCCCTCCTGTTTCAATTCTGGCATACCAATAATTCCGGTGAATTATTTGCTGAATATTTCTCGCCTTACCCAAATATTGTTCTGAAACGGAACCTGGTTCAGGAACACCAAAACAAATCCTTTGTTACAGCCATGGATCATTATAATAAGGGAGAATTCAGAAGCGCAACCCAATATTTTGAAAAATCAGGGCAAGTGGAAGTTTTATCTGATACCGCTCTTTTTTACTACGGAAATGCAAGCCTGGCAACAGGAAATGCAAAACAGGCAATTGTCTTGTTTGGGCCACTGCTGACCGATTCCGGCAGCCGGTTTTTCCGGCAGGCAGAATGGTACTATGCCTTGGCCTATCTTTCGGCAGACAAGCCCGAACAATGTCTTCAGCAATTAAAAAAACTAATTGATGAAGATACACACCACAAAACAGAGGCCCTGGAATTGCTTAGAAAGATTGAATAGAGGCTTTTGCAATATCTGGCACTTAATTTTTGGATTTGACAGAATCAATTCATCCAGCTTACTTGCATAAGCAAAATTCAATGCGTCTCCCTTTTTTCTTTTTGAAACACATTCAAAACTTGGCAAATGGTGTGTCATCACAATTATTTTACTGCTAAATGGTTTATCGAGTTCTTTCAGGATGAATTTGACGGAATAATCATGATAGTCATTCGTGTCACTGAAACTGAGTGGGTGTTTTTCGCCATAAGGGTCTTTATGGGAGATGTATTGATAATCGTTAAGCTTTGCCAAAACTGAATAGCTGAGCTTTTTGCGCAGTTTTGAGTATTCCCTGCCTGCCAAAAGCGAAGCCGTGGGCAGGTTTGTGTAATTTTGTGGCATTGTCCTGCCTGCCTGCTCAGGCGGCGAAGATGCAAAGTTTCACAAAGTGAAATACAGAAACACATGAACTCCTCCCTCATCGCAATCCTCCTTTATCCATATGGCTATCAATTTGAAGCAATGAGTTTTTCAATTTTGATTCTCCTGGTTATTGGCCTGGTTGCATTTGGAATTTACAAGCTGATTAGCTGGAAGATGAATGCGAGGGTAAAGAACTAGTGATACCTGTTGTGAGAAACAAGCAGAAAATGGAAATCAGGCTGGTCGTACCCGAACTGAAAGTCCCATTGGCAAGGGTTTCGTTTTTGTTTTAATAGTGTGGCCTGGACATAGCGAGCCAAAATGAACCTGGAAAGAATTAAATAGTCGTCCCTGAAAAAGCCCACAACAAGTTGATAATTAACAATAAAATGTGAATAACCTACTTGAAAAAGCAAGCATAAATTGCAAGGGTTTTACTACTTTTATAAAAAAGCTTGCAATATGGTAGGAAAAATAGAGAA
>JAJRTT010000434.1 GCA_024278155.1 Bacteroidota bacterium
CAATTGAAGATATTTCAAGTTTTCTGACCTAATTAACCAACCAAAACCAAATTTTACAATTAAAATTAATCACCATGAAAAATTATCAGATTACTTTTAATCAGTTGATGTAATATAATTTATTAAGAACCGGAATTGCTTCTTCAATACTCGTGCCAAATTTTCCATATCGCTGTTTTTATGATACTTACGAAATAAATGAAATTTGGGCGAGTTTCAACCTATGGCCTTAAACCACTGTAATTGTTTCCATTATAAATTAACCCCGGGATTTAGGGTATGTTTGGATTATCCATTATCGTAAGGTAATCCTTAATTGAAAAGGGGGAAACTATTCTGGGAGATAGTTTAAAATCGGGAAACTGTTCCGAATAGGTCGAAATCGGTGGCTTTTGAGATTTTTACCAAATAAAACTCACCAATCTTGAGCATCCCGTTTTCGGATAATATCAAAACTTCATTATCTACTTCTGGAGAGTCGTACTCGGTACGGCCAACATAATAATCACCTTCAACCCTATCTATCAGTACTTTAAATTCTTTTCCGACTTTTTCCCGATTGAGAAGGTTTGAAATATCCTGTTGTGCTTCCATCAAACGTTCGAACCTTTCGTTTTTTACATTTTCAGGGACATTGTCCTCCAAAATAAAAGCGGTAGTATCTTCCTCGGCCGAATAAGTGAACACGCCCAACCTATCAAACTGCATTTTCCTGACAAAACCGAGCAGTTCATCGAACTCTTCATCTGTTTCACCGGGATACCCAACAATCAATGTAGTGCGCAATGCAGCATCCGGTATTTTCCTTTTTATGGATTCGAGGATTTTGTACGTTTCCTTTTTCCGGTGCCCGCGGCGCATGGAAGTCAAAATACGGTCGCTGATATGTTGAACGGGCATATCGATATAATTGCAGATATTGTCATGTTTGCCCATCACCTCGATCAATTCCCCGGGAAAACTATCGGGATAAAGATAATGCAAGCGGAGCCACCCTAACCCGGGAAGAGTGGCCAACCGATCAATCAGGTGGGCAAGTTCTTTCCTCTTGTGGGAATCCAAGCCATAGTAGGCCAAATCCTGCGAAATCAGTATTATCTCCTTTACGCCCCTTGCAATCAAGGCTTTTGCTTCAGTGACAATATCATCCGTTGGACGGGAAACGTGTTTTCCCCGGATGATTGGAATGGCACAAAATGAACATCGGCGGTCACAACCTTCGGCAATTTTCAAGTATGCATAATGCGAAGGGGTTGAAATATTTCGCTGGCCCAACAATGATTTCCGGTATTTCCCCCCGAGACGCTCCACGATCTGCTTCATATTGTTCACCCCGAAATATTGGTCCACATCAGGGATCTCCTTTTGAATATCCTTCTTATAACGTTCCGAAAGGCACCCCATCACAAAAACTTCCTCGATATCGCCCTTCTTTTTCCGATCTACATAATGAAGGATCGTATCAATGGACTCCTGCTTTGCATCCTTGATGAAGCCACAGGTATTGATTACGACCACATTGGCCGATTTATCCTTCTCAAACTGAAAATCAATCTGATTGGATGCAAGTTGTCCCATCAACACTTCCGAATCGACCAGGTTTTTTGAACAACCCAATGAAACAATGTTTATTTTCTTATTTGCCGGTTTTGTACGCAATTGGTTCTCCTCCCGATTATTTAACAGTCCCTTTCTAACTGAACAAACTATCCACAAATTCAACACGGTTGAATATCTGGAGGTCTTCTTTTTGTTCCCCGATACCAATATATTTCACGGGGATTTGAAATTGATCGGAAATCCCGATAACCACACCACCTTTGGCCGTTCCGTCCAATTTTGTAAGTGCAAGGGCATTCACTTCCGTTGCTGCCGTAAATTGGCGCGCTTGTTCAATGGCATTTTGTCCGGTTGAAGCATCCAGGACCAAAAGGATTTCGTGAGGGGCATCGGGAATGACTTTCTTCATAACCCTTTTGATCTTGCCAAGTTCGTTCATAAGGTTCACCTTGTTGTGCAGGCGTCCGGCAGTATCGATTATTACCACATCATTCCCTTTCGCAACAGCGGCTTTTAAAGTATCAAAGGCCACCGAAGCGGGATCGGCATTCATTCCCTGATTGACGATAGGGACATCGACCCGTTCGGACCATATCACAAGTTGATCGACCGCAGCGGCCCTAAAGGTATCGGCGGCGCCCAACAAAACTGATTTCCCGGCCAGTTTATATTGCAGTGCCAATTTCCCAATAGAGGTGGTTTTCCCAACACCATTTACCCCAACGACCAGGATTACATAAGGCATATCAGATTCAGGAACCGTAAATTCGGTAAGGTCTTCGTTGTTGTTCTCCAAAAGCAGGTCGGCAATCTCTTCTTTTAATATCCGGTTCAATTCAGAAGTCCCAAGATATTTATCCTTGGAAACCCGATTCTCGATGCGTTCAATGATTTTCAAGGTAGTATCAACACCTACATCGGATGTTACCAGTATCTCCTCCAGGTTATCGAGTACTTCATCATCCACTTTGGATTTACCTGCTACTGCCCTCGAAAGTTTTGAAAAAACATTTTCCTTGGTTTTCGATAAGCCTTTGTCGAGCTTCTCTTTTTTCTCCCGGGAGAATATGTTAAAAAGTCCCATAATTTATGTTTTTGGTAAAAAAAAGCTTCTTCCCAAACTGGAAAAAGCTTTAAACTCTTTTATTTTCCTTTTGAATTACTTTTTTGCCAGGAAACCTTTTATCTCTTCAACATGAAGGATACTTTCCTTAAAAGAATACGCACCGCTTTTTGGGGATTTTACCATCCGGATAACTTTTGCGTAATTTTTTCCGGCAGTCTGTAAGGAAGCAACAACTTTTTTAGCCATGGTTCAAATTATTTAATTTCTTTATGAATAGTCATTTTTTTCAAAATGGGATTGAACTTTTTCAATTCCATTCTTTCGGGGGTGTTTTTTTTGTTCTTGGTGGTAACATACATCGAAGTCCCGGGCATTCCACTGGTTTTATGTTCAGTGCATTCCAGGATTACCTGTACCCTTGCGTCTTTGCTCTTTTTTGCCATTTCGTATAAATCCTAATTATTATTGCCTATCCCGTTGGACGGGATTTAAATTTGGGGTGCAAAAGTAGATTTGTTTTTCATAAAAACCTAATTATTTATGATTATTTTCTGTTTTTCAGGGCAAAAAAAATATTGGGGCAAACTTGTTTAGTAAAGAAATAAAGACGTATCTTTGCACCCATTTTAGAAGAAACATAATAAAACAGAGTGCGATGAGCAAACAGAATTTACTTCAATACGTTGAAGACCAGGTACAGAGAAAGGAATTCCCTGATTTTAAAGCAGGCGATACAGTAACCGTTCAGTATAAGATTATCGAGGGTGAAAAGGAAAGAATCCAAAATTTCAAGGGAGTTGTTCTTCAAAGAAAAGGAAGTGGGCACTCAGAAACATTCACGGTCAGGAAAATTTCCGGGAATACTGGCGTTGAGAGGATTTTCCCAATGTCTTCCCCTTTCCTCGAAGATATTACCGTAAACAAGCATGGTGTGGTAAGAAGGGCCAGGATATTCTATCTCAGGGGCCTTCGCGGTAAAAAAGCAAGGATCAAAGAAAAAAGGTTCTAGGCAAATAACAGAAAACAGAGAAGCCCCGATAGAAACCGGGGCTTTTTTTTTGACCTGAATCATAATTTAATGGTAAATTTACACTTTCATTATTGAGGTTTAAGATAAGATGGGAGAATCCAAATCAGGCAACGACAAGATTTCCCTCAAGAAAAGGGCAAAAAGTTTCAAATATGCTTTTGATGGTATTTTATATCTGGTAAAAAGCCAGCACAATGCCTGGGTTCATTTAACGATTGCAATTTTTGCAATAATCGCCGGAATTGCGCTTGGTGTTTCGTTTACCGAATGGTGCTTCCTTGTTTTTGCAATTGGTTTTGTACTTGTTGCCGAAGCTTTCAACACAGCCATTGAAGAACTGACCAATTTGGTGTCGCCCAAATATGATAAAAAAGCAGGTACCGTAAAAGATGTTGCGGCCGGGGCTGTCCTTCTTTCAGCTATTGTTGCAGCCGTTGTTGGACTAATGATCTTTATCCCGAAAATCATCCTTCTTTTTCCTTAAATCCTAAAACAAATTCAAGAAACCATTCCATTATCTACCTCGCCTCCCATTTCGGGGCCTGGCATATGCCCGATTGGAACCGGGGTAAAGCTTATAAATCACCCCCAATGAATAATAACCAAAGTAATCGGTATTGTTATTCCCGCTCACACCATCCAGTTTGTCCGTATTGATCTTTCGGGTACTTAAAAGCCCGTTTATCACAAACCGGTCGTTGATATGATAATCGGCACGTAGCCCAAATGGGATAACGGATTCAGTTGTGTTTTTCTGGCCATCATAGCCCCAGGTCTTCACAACACTGTCATTTATGCCATCATATAGTTTGGTTTTAAAGTCGATAAGCCCCAGTCCGACATTCGCATAGACATTGAATTTCCGGTTGACGCTTTTTGTGAAGATCCCAAATAAATTAAATTCGGTAAAAAAGCTGTATTCCGTAAAACTGGCATTAAAATAAAGATGGCTACGGGCCCTTTTCTTTTCACCGCTCACCTTTCCGGTCAATACTTGTCCTCCAAGCACAAAAAGAGAAGCAAAGCTTTTGGATGCTGATATTCGGAGGGCAAGGTTGTTTTTCAGCAAGCCCCCTGGAGCCGGGCCCTCGTCAATATCGCCAAAGAACTGTGTTATCCCCATATCCACGCCAACACCCACATACCCCTCCCCCAAATTGTTGTTTCTCGAATTTATTTGAGAAAAAGCAAGTACAGGGACGAGCATCATTATGCTTATGATATGAACCTTACTCCCGATCACTTTTGGTTTTTAATTTAACTTCACGATCCGAAACTCTGTAAACAGACAAAAAAAGAAGACTTTCGGTTTACAAAAGTCTTCTTTTTTTTATAAATCGAATTTTTTAAGCCTTCGATCCAATGATTGCCACGAAATCTTCAACAGTTCCGCAGCCTTTGACTTATTGTTGTTCGACTTTTCCAAAGCCTTTTTAATCAATCTTTTTTCAGCAACTTCAAGGTCCCAAACCATTTGGGCGCCCTGCTGTTCTTCAATAACGCTTTCCCCATCCAGTCGTCCAATCTGGAAGTCAGATAATTTCAGGATTCCATTTTCACTTATGATAATTGCCCTTTCCACCATATTCCTCAATTCCCTGATATTACCGGGAAACGAATAACGAGCAAGTTCTTTGGTTATTTCGGGTTCAATTGTTTTTATTTTTTTGCCAAGCCTTTCGGAATATAAGTCCACGAAATGTTTAAATATCAAAGGGATATCCTCTTTGCGTTCGCACAAAGGAGGTAAATGTATCACGAAGGTGCTGATCCTGTGGTACAGATCGAGCCTGAATTTTTTCTCATAGCTCATTTTTTCAAGGGCCTGGTTGGAAGCCGCAATTACCCTCACGTCCACATTTATCTTATCGCGCGAGCCAACCCTTGACACACTCCTTTCCTCAAGGACCCTCAACAGCTTTGCTTGTTGGCTCAAGGGCATATCACCAATTTCATCCAAGAACAAAGAACCGTTGTTTGCGATTTCGAACCAACCTGCCTTGCTCTCCACGGCACCTGTAAAAGCACCTTTCTTGTGCCCAAAGAACTCACTCTCAAAAAGGGTTTCAGGAACCGCAGAACAGTTGACAGAATGGAAAAACTGTTTTTTTCTCATGCTCATATAATGGATGCCCCTTGCCACCAACTCCTTACCTGTTCCACTATCACCCGTAATAAGTACCGTTGTATTGTCCACATTGGCCACTTTTGCCATCATACTGATTACATTTTGCATGGCATCGCTTTTCCCAATCAGGTTATGCCCCACCTGTTTTTGGATTTCTTCGGAAATCAAAGAGAAATTTTTCTCGAGGGCTTTGTACTTGTGGTTCAGGTTTAGGTACCGTGCTGTCCGTTGTATGGCGAGGTTGATGTCCATTAGTCGGAACGGCTTTGGGAAAAAATCGGCAGCGCCCTCCCTCATGGCTTCGATCACACTGCTCATGTCACCATGACCGGATATCATTATCACTTCAATGTCGGGGTAATCCTTTTTGATTTTCGGCAGTACTGTAAGCCCGTCCATTTCAGGCAATTTAATATCGAGGATTACAATATCGATTTCATTCTTTTTCAACAATTCAAATGCCGCAGATGGCAACCCGGCTTTGTAAACCTTGTATTTATTCTGTGTCAGGAACTCGGAAATCTCATCCCTGACCCTCTGTTCGTCATCTACAACAAGTATTTTGATTTTTTCCATTTGTGAAGCTTATTTGTAGTTAATCCGTACCCCCCTTTTCAAATGGGAGGGACACTTTCATTTTGGTAAACTTGTTTATTTCGCTCTCCACATCAATATGCCCTTTCATCTCCTTGATAATACCATAAGAAATTGAAAGGCCAAGCCCTGTCCCGTTTTCCACGTCCTTGGTCGTGAAAAACGGGTCAAAGATATTATCAAGGTCTTTTTTGTATATCCCGCTGCCATTGTCTTCAACCTCGAAGACAACTATGGAATCAGAAATAAACGTGTTTATCCTGATTCGTTTTTTAAATGATCTTGCCGATTTGAGCTTTTGTTTTTCCTCCACGGCAAACTTGGCATTCGACAACAGGTTAAGGAGTACCTGTTCAACCTTATATTTGTTCCCCTTCACCCACATATCTTCTTCCCCCAGGCCCAACTGCAAATCAATACCATGATTCGCATATTGATTATTGACCAATTAAACAGCACTTTTAATTACTTCGTTCAACTGGAAAGTTTCCACCAGACCGGATTGTTGATCCCGTGAAAAAACCCTAACATGGTTAATTATCTGCCGGATACGATCGATATCATGGAACAAGGCTTCGAGTTTCGAGGTCAGGTAATGATCGGTAATTTCACCAAGTGACATTTTAAAAAGGATATTATCGAGGCCCATCGAAATCCCACCAAGTGGCTGGTTTATTTCATGGGCTATCCCGGCAGATAATTCACCCATTGATTCCAGTTTGGACTTCTGGATCAGCAAACGCTGCTGTTCCTGCCTTTTCTTTAGTTCTTCTTTTACCCTTTTCTCAAGATTAAGGTTCAATTCCTTTAATTCGTTTTCGGCCTGTATCCTTTCCTTTATTTCATGTTGGAGGTCCTTTGTCCGGTCATCGATCCGTTTTTCGAGTTCCTCGTTCAATTTCCTCAAGTTCTCCTCGGCCAATCTCCTTTTCAATTCTTGCTCGATCAATTCCCTTTCGAGCAAAATCCCTTTCGCAAGGTCCTCAACCAAGGCAATCAACTTTTTGGTTTCAACCGGTTTTAAAAGGAAACTGTTGACCCCGATTTTTATGGCATCCATAAAATACTCGGTTTCACCATATGCGGACAAAATAACGATGCGGACATTTTGGTCGGAACCCCTTATCATCTCAATCATTTCCAGGCCATCCATCACCGGCATTTGAATATCGGTAATGATAAGGTCCGGCTGGCATTCCTTGTACTTCTCAAGCCCCTCTTTTCCGTTTTCGGCAACAAAAAGTGTTTTGACAAATTTATTCAGTATCCTTTCATAGATTGCCCTTAAAACATCTTCATCCTCAACAAACAGTACAGTTATATCCAATTTATCCACGTAACGATCAATCAAAAAGGGTTAAACACCAAAACAACCTAAATATTAGACCCTGCAAAGGTAACAGTAATATTTTAGTTGATATTCATATCATTGATTTGATATATACGTTAAAAATGCAAATGAGTTTGGCAAAGATGAAAATTTCAAGAAATTAATGGAAAAGCCAGGCTAAGTTTTTAGTATAATTGCACTAAATTAAAACTTCAAAAAACATGTTCAGGAAAAGTTTCCCTTTCTTCATAATATCCCTGCTTATATCCACATTTGTATTTTCGCAAAACAAATATCCAACGGGCTACTTTATTCCACCGCTTGATATTGACCTGAAACTTGCAGGGACTTTTGGCGAGTTGCGGTCAAACCATTTCCATTCGGGGATCGACATCAGGACCGGGGAAGTAGAGGGACTTGAAGTGCACGCAATTGCCGATGGTTTTGTTTCAAGGATTAAAATAAGCAGTGGCGGATATGGAAATGCGCTTTATATCACCCATCCAAATGGTTTTGTTTCGGTTTACGGCCATCTTCAGAAATTCAACGAAACATTGCAATCTTACACAAGGAAAGCGCAATACCAAAGGGAATCCTTTAGTGTTGATTTGTTCCCGGACAAAAACGAATTAAAAGTGGCCAAAGGGGAGGTAATTGCCCGGTCAGGGAATTCAGGTAGCTCGTCCGGCCCTCATCTGCACTTTGAAATCAGGGAAGAGGCTTCGCAAAAACCCGTAAACCCGTTGTTGTTCGGGATTCACGTAAAAGACATTAACATGCCCATCATCAACCTTATAAAAATTTATCCCAATGGCCCAAATACCTTTATCAATGGGAAAAACAAAGCGATGGGTATTTTTGTGAAAAGAAGCGGGAACTCATATGTCTTGAATAAAAAGGACACGATAAGGATTTCGGGAAAAGCATTTTTTGGCCTTAACACCTTCGACCCCTTCAATGGGGGACATAATAAAAACGGGGTGTTTTCAGTCCAGCTATTGGTTGATAAAAATGAAATATATTCCCATGACCTTGAAAAATTTTCGTTTGCAGAAACCAGGTACATCAACAGTTTGATCGATTACAAAGAATACAAACAAAAAAAGCGACGGGTACAGAAATCCTATGTCCAACCCAATAACCGTTTGAGTATTTATAAAAACGTGAAAAACCGGGGAATCGTTTCTTTTACCGATGACACGACCCATCAAATCACCTACATCGTGAAAGATGTGAAAGGCAATGAAGCAAAGCTTTCGTTTTATGTAAAAAGCGGGCCGCCAAAAAGCAATCCTTTAAAAAATGGCCCAAAAGATTCAAAGGGGGAACTTTTTAATTACACGGGCACGAATACGTTTAAATCAGATAAGATAAAACTCGAGATCCCTGGCAAAGCCCTTTACGACACAATTTATTTTCAGTATAAAGTTTTGCCCAAGGCAAAAAACGCTTTGACCCCCCTTTACCGCATCCATTTCGATTATGTCCCCTTGCAGGTTCCCGGTTCCCTTGCCATAAAAACAGACTCACTTAAAGCGGGCTTGCGAAGCAAAGCCCTGATCGCGAAAATCGAGGAAAACGGGAAACCTTCGCCCGCAGGCGGAGCGTGGGACAAAGGCTACATCAAAACCAACATCAGGCAATTTGGGGACTATTGCGTAATGCTGGATACCGTAGCGCCCACCATCAGTCCCCTGAACATAAAAAACGGCAAAAACCTGGCAAATCAAAATACAATACGAATCCGTATCAAAGATTCATTTTCGGGGATAAAAACATATCGCGGGACACTGAACGGAAAATGGATATTGATGGAATACGATGCGAAAAGGAGTTTGCTGACCTATCGCTTTGACGAGAAGCTCCTGGCCGGGAAAAACAATTTCAAGGTCACCGTTTCCGATGAAAGGGGAAACGCGTTCACATATACTGCGAACCTTATAAAATAAATCGTGGACACAAAGGGCATACTTTTAAAATACTGGGGGCATTCATCTTTCCGGCCCATGCAGGAAGATATTATCAACTCGGTATTGGACAAAAACGACACCCTTGCCCTTTTACCGACGGGCGGTGGGAAATCGGTTTGTTTCCAGGTTCCCGCACTAATGCACGAAGGCCTTTGTATCGTTGTCACACCACTCATCGCCTTGATGAAAGACCAGGTTGACAACCTGAAAAAGAAAGGGGCCAAAGCCATTGCCATTTATACCGGGATGTCAAAAATGGAAATAGAGGTTGCCATCAATAATTGCATTTACGGTTCAGTGAAATTCCTTTACCTCTCCCCCGAAAGATTGGAAACCGACATCATCCTCATGAACGTGCAAAGAATGAATGTAAACCTACTGGCCGTTGACGAGGCCCATTGCATTTCCCAATGGGGATATGATTTCAGGCCTTCCTATTTAAAAATCGCGGAATTCCGGCAACATATCCCAAATGTCCCAATTATTGCCCTTACTGCTACTGCCACACCAAAAGTAGTGACCGACATTCAGGAAAGGCTCAGATTCCCGGGGCCAAATATTTTCCAGGTAAGTTTCAAAAGGGACAACCTTATTTATGTTGTCTTAAAGGAAGAAGATAAACTAAACCGGCTATTGCGCATTGTTCAAAAATTAAGTGGAAGCGGGATTATTTATTTGCGGAACCGCAGGAAAACTGTTGAGATAGCTTCTTTCCTGAACAAAAACAACATTTCCGCAAATTATTACCACGCCGGCCTGGATTCCAAATCGCGCGAAAAAAGGCAACGGGACTGGATGCAGGGGAAGTTCAGGGTCATGGCCTCGACCAATGCGTTTGGAATGGGCATTGACAAACCCGATGTCCGTTTTGTGGCCCACCTCAGCCTTCCCGAAAGCCTGGAGGCCTATTTCCAGGAAGCCGGCAGGGCGGGCAGGGACGGCAAGCAATCGTATGGCATACTCCTTTATGAAGATGCCGATATTGCGGACACGTTGTTCTTTCACAAAAACTCTTTTCCCGAATTGAAATTTATCAAATCGGTATACCAGGGCCTGGGAAATTTTTTCCAATTGGCCATTGGTACGGGAAAAAACACCGTTTTCGATTTTTCCATCTCCGACTTTTGTGCTGCTTACAACTTCAACGCTGTACAATCATACAATAGTTTGAAGTTCCTCGAAAAAGAAGGCTATATCCTATTGAACGAGGCTTTCTATTCGCCACCAAAGATTTATATCAAAACAGGAAAAGAAGACCTCTATAAGTTCCAGGTCGAAAACGCAAAATTCGATAAGTTCGTAAAAGTTTTGTTGCGTTCCTATGGCGGCTTGTTCAATGAATTTACGAAAATAAGCCTGGACGATATTGCAAAAAGGACAAACCAAAGCACTGAAGAGGCAGAAAAGGCATTGGGGACCCTTGAGAAATTCGGCATCCTGAGTTATTCAAGGACGAAAGAAAACCCACAGTTGAGTTTCCTCACTCCCCGGATCGATGCCAAAGACCTTTATATCTCACGGGAAAACTATGAAAAAAGAAAGCAATCTTCAAAGGAACGCCTGGATGCCGTTATCGAATATGCAACAAACAACACCAAATGCAGGAGCCAACAACTCATTGGCTATTTTGGGGAAACGGAATCAAAACGGTGCGGGAAATGCGATGTTTGCATAGAACGCAATAAAATAGAAGTGAACGAATTGGAATTCGATACCATATTGGGTCAAATCAAACCCTTGCTCCAAAAGCAACCTGCTTCCCCCGAAGAAGTGGTCTCTATTGTAAAAAGCGGGAATGAGGATAAAATCCTGCAGGTGATCCAATGGTTGCTTGACAATGACAAAATCATTTACAATGACGAAAAAAAGTTGGTTTGGGGATAATGTTAGGGCAATCCCAAAAAAGACAAAACCGCCACCTTATATGGGCAGGCAGTCTTGACATTCATTGACTTAGCCTTTCTTTATTGTTTTATGAATTTCTTAAAGGTATGTTTGTCACCACTGATGATATTCACAATATAAACACCTTTGCTGAAACGGGAGACATCAAATTTGTTTAACAGGTTTATTGAACTGCCCGTAAATTCCTCTTCGAACATGAGCGCTCCGGCTGCACTATAAATCCCAACGATTAATTTCCCATCAATAATCCTGTCAACATCCACACTTAATGAACGTGTAGTTGGATTTGGGAAAACAGAACAATCAAAGCTTGTAGCATCCTGGGCAACGATATCAAGATAGCCTTCTCCCGAGTTGGATGAATTATTATCATCAGTAAGGTTTATCATGACCGTTATTATTGCGGTCGCCGTATATTGCTCAGGTGTATTATCGTAAACCTGTGCCGTAAGGAAGAACTTGTTCAGGCCTGCTGCCAACTGATAGGGATCGATCAGGGTCAATACACCCGATGAAGCATCCACACTAAAGATGTCTGTTTCGTTTCCACCAACAATTGAATATGTATGGCCTTGCCCAACATCAGGGTCAGTTGAAAGAATAGTCCCCATGGTTACGTAGTTGAATGCAATGTCCCCATCCAGGATCAAGGAAATATCAATGGATCCGCTAAATTCCTGGTTTGCCATAGATGGGGCTTCGTTCACATCATTAACGTGAACAGTCACCGTTGCCTGATCGGTCAGGTTACCGGTTCCATTGTCCTCCACTTCAACAACAAGGCCAAAAACCGTATTTATTTCAAAGTTCAATGCGGAGCCATCAGCTACCGTTATCACACCCGTATTTGACATTTGAAATGCACCCGCTTCATTTCCCGAAATTATCGTGAAAGACAAGGTCTGTCCTCCGTCCTCATCAGAAGCTGTTACCGTTCCCACGACTTGCCCATTTGCGCTGTTTTCATCAACATAAAAGGCTTGGTCGGCCATTTCCGGTGCATCGTTCATATCCAATAGGGAGACCGTAACAGCTGCCTGATTTGTTAGGTTGCCCGGGCCATTGTCCTGAACCTGTACGATTAAATCAAAAACCGGGGTAACCTCAAAATTCAAGGCACCACTATTATCAACACTTAAAACCCCATTCGACATATTTATCTGGAAAGCATTATCGGTATTTCCACCAATAATACTGTAGGTCAATGTCTGTCCCACGTCGGGATCGGAAGCCAGGACAACGCCAAATTGTTCACCGTTCGGTGAATTTTCATCCACAGAAAAAGCCTGATCCGCAATATTTGGCATTTCGTTCACATCGGTGATACTAACCGTTATTGTCGCCACATCACTTAAATTACCTGTTCCGTTATCCTCGACCTCTACCGTCAGGTAAAAGTCAGGGTTGATTTCAACGTCAATGGCTGCACTATTGGCCACGGTCAGTTCACCGGTTGATGAATTAAGTTGAAAGGCATTGTCGGTATTCCCCGCAGTTATTGCAAAGGATAAAGTTTGGCCTGCATCCGGATCGGTAGCAATCAAG
>JAJRTT010000435.1 GCA_024278155.1 Bacteroidota bacterium
ATGCGCGACCTGGTACTCAGCTCCGAAAACATTTATATAAACCTCAATGAGTATTCGAAATACCAATCCGATGTCGCTTATATCGAAAACCGCCTTGCATGGAAACTAAAAGAACAATATCCCGCCCATCAATTCCACCGGCTTGCACCAATTATCACAAAGCAACGCCTTGTGAAACAGAGGGGGGAAACCGAACTCCTACAAACAGCCTGCTCCATCACAAACCAGGCTTTCCACAGAGTACTGGGATTCGTGAAGCCGGGTGTAATGGAATATGAAGTGGAAGCTGAAATCACGCATGAGTTTTTAAAAAACGGGGCGATGGGACACGCCTATCAGCCTATCGTTGGTTCGGGGGAAAACGCATTAATACTACATTATATTGAGAATTCAGGAAAATGCGGGGACAATGAACTCCTCCTAATGGATTTTGGGGCCGAATTTGGAAACTACGCTGCCGATTGCACCCGGACAATCCCCGTAAACGGAAAATTCACCGAAAGGCAAAAGCAATGTTACGAAGCTGTTTTAAGGGTCCAAAAGAAATCCATTGAACTTTATACCCCGGGAAATACCATTGACAAAATAAACAAGGCTACCTGGAAAATGATGGAAGATGAAATGATAGGATTGGGCTTGTTTACGAAAAAAGACATTAAAGCCCAGGACAACGACCAACCGCTTTACACAAAATACCTTATGCATGGAATTGCCCACTTTATCGGCCTGGACGTACACGATGTGGGAAGCAAATATGAGAAGTTGAAGAAAGGGATGGTGTTGACATGTGAACCGGGCTTATACATAAATGAAGAGGGAATTGGGATCCGCATCGAAAACGATATTATGGTAGATGATGCCCCGTTTGACCTGATGCAGGATATTCCAAGGGAAATCGAGGAAATTGAAGACCTGATGATTCGTTGATTCCCAATATGAAAATCCTAAAATCCAATTATTCAGCAATACGTCCGGGCAATTATCACGATAATAATTTTGAAAACCGGGCAAGAACCTGTAATTTTGAAAAATTATAGTGAACTCAGGTTATAATCTTCACATTTTCTTACATCAAACAAAACAGGACCTTCTTAAATGATACGAAGTAAAGATTCTGAAAACAGCAATTATCGATTTCATGCTTTTTGGGGTTCCTTTCTGGAGCATTCAGGTGATGTGATTTTTGTCATCAACAATAAACACCACATTATCGACATCAACAAAAAAGGGATTGAACTGCTTGGGATGCCAAAGGCCGATATCCTGGACAAGACCTGTCATTTGCTATTCTTCGATTCGGAAAAACCAACGGATCATTGTCCTGTTTTCAGCGGAGGAAACAAGGCTGTACCAAAAAACGAAAAAACATTTTTCGATAAATTCAACAAGATTTTTAAAATCGGTGCTTTTCCTGTCGCACAAAACGGGACAATCGATTATTATATTATACAGCTTCGCGAATCGCATGAAGAGGCATTAAGGGAAAGCGAAGAAAAATACCATATCCTTTTTGAGAAAAGCGAAGATGCCATTTCGATTATCGACAATAACAGGATTGTGGATTGCAATGATTCTGTTTTAAAGCTACTGGGGTTTAAACATAAAAACGACCTTTTAAACACACACCCTTCAGAAGTTTCGCCCGAATTCCAACCGGATGGGAGAAGCTCGTTCAGCAAGGCCGAGGAAATGATGAAAATTGCGCTCGACAAAGGTGTTAATCATTTTGAATGGCTGCACAAGCGGAAAAACGGTGAACACTTCTGGGCCGAAATTTGGCTGACCGTTATCCCTTTTCAGGGACGTAACATAATCCATACGGTGTGGCGCGATATTTCGGAACAAAAAAATGCGAAAGATGCACTGAAAGAAAGCGAAGAAAAATATCGCATCCTTTTTGAAAAAAGCGATGATGCCATTCTGATTATTGACGGGCATAAGTTTGTTGACTGCAATAATTCGGTAGTGAACATGCTGGGGTTCAACAATAAAAACGAACTGCTAAACACACACCCTTCCGAACTGTCGCCCGAATACCAGCCCGATGGAACCAAATCATACAGCAAAGCCGAAGAAATGATGGAAACCGCCCTTGAGAAGGGGACGAACCATTTTGAGTGGATACACAAAAGGGCGAACGGGGAATTATTCCCTGTTGAGGTTTGGCTTACTTCGATCCCTTATCAAGGAAGGAAGATCATCCACACGACCTGGCGCGACATAACCGAACGTAAAAGAGCCGAAAATGCGCTGAAAGAGAGCGAGGAAAACCTGAACCTGTTTTTCAATACCATCGAAGCATTTCTGATTGTTGTTGATTATGACAAGAATATAATAAAGGTAAACAAAACCATTGTTGACAGGCTTGGATATAGCGAAGACGAACTGTTAAGGATGGATGTTAGTTCATTGCACCCCAAGAATCGCAGGGAAAGTGCCGAAACAAATTTCAAACTGATCCTTGAAGGGAAATTATCCTCTTTTTCACTTCCCTGGGAAACCAAAGACGGCAAGCTCATATCAACGGAAATCAGGTTCACAAAAAGCACCTGGAAAGGAAAGCCCGTTATTTTTGGGATTGCCATGGATTATTCGGCCAGACAGTCGTACAACATAATATCGAAAAGCCCGGTTGTGTTGATGTTATGGCGCAAAGACAAAAACTGGACTGTTGAGTTTGTTTCCGAAAACGTTGAAAACATCTTTGGTTATTCCGTGGAAGAATTTGTTGGGGATAAGTTGCCCTATTCACACGTTATCCATCCAGATGACCTGCAAAGGTGCAGGGACGAGGTAAAAGAATTTACCTCCAAGGGACTGACATCATTTGAACACAGGCCCTACCGGATCATTTCGAAAAACGGTGAAATAAAATGGGTAAACGATGTAACCAATATCAGGAAAAACGAAAAAGGGGACATAACCTACTTTGAAGGGATCATTACCGACATCACCGCCAGAAAGGAAATGGAACTGGCCCTGGCCTCGAGAGAAAGGCAATATCGTGATTTATTTGAATTTTCCCCGTTCCCAATGCTTGTCCACCAAAAAGGAAAAACCATTGTTATCAACAATGCCGCAATTGATTTTTTTGAAGTTGGATCTAAAGAGGAAGCCATTGGAATGCCTATCATGGATTTCGTCCATAAGGATAACAAGGACAAGGTTGTTGAAAGAATACAAAAACTCAGGGAAACCAAGGGCCAGACACAAAAGGAGGAAATAAAACTATTAACCTATAAGTCGAAAACAAAATATGCAGAAACAATTGGGTTTCCAATAATATACAATGGCCAACCAGCCGTCCATGCTGTTTTCAAGGATACGACCGAAAAAAGGAAAGCAGAAATCAAGTTACGCGAGAGCGAAGAGAAATTCAGGAAGTTAGTGGAACAAGCAGCTGATGGTATCCTTATAGGGGATTTCGATTATAATATTATCGACATGAACGAGAGCCTCCTTAAAATGTCGGGCTATACAAAAGAAGACCTATTGGGAAAACCGGTTTCTATGATGCTTGCAAAAGATGAAGTAACAAATAAGCCTTTACGTTTCGATCTCTTAAATATTGGGGAATCCTATATAAGCGAGAGGGACTTGCTCTCAAAAAGCGGCAGAGTGATACCCGTAGAATTGAACTCACAAAAACTAATTCCGATTGGATTTATCTCTATCGTAAGGGATCTTACAGAACGAAAGAAGACGGAAAGAAAACTCAAAAAGCAAAACAAAGAGTACGCAGAGCTGAACAAACAATACCTGAAACAGAACAAAGCCCTGATAAAAGCAAAGAACAAGGCAGTGGAAAGCGATCGCCTAAAGTCAGCCTTTTTAGCGAACATGTCGCACGAAATCAGGACGCCCATGAACGGCATCATTGGTTTTTGTGATATGCTTGGCGCAGAACATACAAGCAAGGAAGAGCAAAAGGAGTACATACAAATCATTACCCAATCAAGTTATCAGTTGTTGAACATCGTCAACGATATCCTGGACATTTCAAAAATCGAAACCGGACAGGCAGAATTCCAACCCGGTGAAGTTTGCATAAACCATTTAATAACGGATGTTTTGAACGAGTTTTCACCTTACATTGACAAGCTTAGGGTGAAAATGGACAAATCCTTGAAACTAAGCGATGAGGAAAGCACGATAACCACAGATGTGGTAAAATTGAAACAAGTATTCAACAACCTGGTAAGCAATGCCGTGAAATTCACCGAAGATGGGGAAATCATGATAGGTTATGAACTAAAAGGCCCTTTCCTTGAGGTTTTCGTAAAAGACTCGGGCTTGGGGATCGAGAACAAACTGCACTCCAAGATTTTCGAAAGGTTTGTCCAGGCCGACCTCACCATTACCGATCCGCAAAGTGGAACAGGCCTGGGCCTTGCAATCGCAAAAGCGAATACGGAACTGGCCGGCGGAAAAATATGGCTTGAGTCCGAACCTGGGACAGGGACAACCTTCTTTTTCACAATCCCTTACCATCCCGTGACAAAAGCTTTATTAAAAAGCAAGTCTTCCAGGGTCAAGGATATGGACAACGATTTTGATTTCAGGGGAAAAACAATCCTGGTCGTCGAGGATGAAATTGCAAATTTCAAATTTCTCGATATTGTGTTAAAAAGGACCGGGGCATCTATTTTCCATGCGATCTCTGGAAAACGTTCCATTGATATGGCACAAGAAAACCCTGAATTTGATTTGATCCTGATGGATATCAAATTGCCCGACATCAATGGATATGAGGCAACGCGGGCAATTAAGGGTTTCAGAAAGGACATTCCGATAATTGCCCAAACGGCTTTTGCCATGTCCGGGGACGAAATAAAGGCAAAAGAGGCCGGATGCGATGCCTATATCTCAAAACCTATCGAAGCACCAAAACTATTGAAGTTGATAAATGGGTTCCTGAGTTAGGGGAGGATCAAATAAAATCGATCAGTTCGATTTCGAATATCAGCACCGAATTTTCAGGTATGTTCCCGGTGGCATTCGATCCATAACCCAAAGCGGAAGGGATAAAAAAAGTCCCCTTTCCCCCCTTTTTAAGCATCGGGAGCCCAATCCTCCATCCTGTTATCAAACCGGATAGGTTCATGGTGGCACTGCTGTTGCCTTCCGTTTCGTCAAATACGGTCCCATTGGTAAGGTAACCCTTGTATTTCACCTCGACTACCGAATTGGAAGAAGGGCTAAAACCATTACCTTCCGCATTGATAATGTAGTACATGCCAGATTCATGTTTGGTCGCGCTTAAATCATTATCTGCCAAATAATCCAGGATAACCTTATCATCGGCCTCTGCCTGTTTTTCAGAATCCTTTTTGCAAGCTGCAATGAGAACAAAAAGCAAGCTTAATATTACCAGGTATTTTGCGTTGTTGATATTTGTTTTCATCTGTATAAGTCTGTTTTGTTCTAAGCTGTCAGAAAATAGTGTCAAGTCAACGATAAAAAGGTCGCTACTCATCGGGTGACTCGAACATTGAAGCTTCACGAAGTCTTGGTTTTGCTGCAAATCCTGTAACTCAGTCATCCGATGAATCAATATACCTACGCCATTCTAACATTGACATAACACTAGCCGACAAAACTAATGGATTTTGAACAATGAATTAACAATATTATGTGGATAAAATTGCCATGAAGACAAATAAGTGCCCCAACAATATACGACCTTTGTACTACGTTGAATTTCACAATCATGAAATTGTACAAATACACATACCCTTCTCTGCTAGTATTGCTTTTCGTGGGCTTAAGACCACTGATGGCCCAACCGCCCGAAGAAAAGATTTCGAGAAAAGAGTACATCGACAGGTATAAAGAAATTGCGATCAGGGAGATGAACACCTATAATATCCCCGCCAGCATTACCTTGGCGCAGGGAATCCTGGAATCGGGACATGGGAACAGCCGGCTTGCAAAAATCGCCCACAACCATTTTGGGATAAAATGTCATAAAGGGTGGAGCGGTGAAACGTTTTTTATGGACGATGATACTAAAAACGAATGTTTCCGAAAATACAATAACCCGGAAACATCCTATAAAGACCACTCTAAATTCCTGTCAACACGCGACCGATATGCTTTTTTGTTCGATTTAAAGATCACCGATTACAAAGGCTGGGCAAAAGGTTTGAAGAAGGCGGGCTATGCCACAAACCCGAAATACCCACATTTGCTTATCAAGATAATTGAAGAGCACAAACTTTATGAGTTTGATAAATTTTATGGCAAAAAGTATTCTCGCTACACCTATGGATCGAATGAAGGGGACAACTCAACCCGGTGGAGCCCTTCGGTTCAAAAGGAGTACATAGAAGTTGCGAACACCTTAAACGACAGGAGGGTGTTTTTGAACAATGGGGTGAAATTTATTTTTGCGGGAAAGGGCGATACATTTTATAAAATCGCCAAGGAGTTCAATATCTACAAATACCAGGTTTACAAAAACAATGACCTAAAACGTAAAGATAAACTTGTGGAAGGGCAAATGATTTACCTCGAAGCGAAAAAAAACAAGTGCAAACAGTCGTACCATACCGTTCGTCCCGGTGAAACACTCCTGGATATTTCTCAGGAATATGGGATCAAGCTTAAAAAACTGGCGAAATACAACAACCTTAAAAAGGACGCACGGCTTTATCCCGATCAAAGAATCAAACTTAATAAATAGAGGAAATGGAAACCCGAAAAAAAAACAATTTTATCCCCGTTGTTTCCTTGCTCCTGTTTTTCTTTTTCCTGGCAACCATTCTCCAAACAAGGTTCTATGCCGTTCGTTCCATGGATAGGTTACCGGGGTTTTACAAAACCGAATTGGCCCGTCTTGGGGCAAAAGCACTCGAAACCGGCGATGTCCCGGTAGGTTCTATTTTGGTTTACCGCGATTCGGTTATCGGTAGGGGCTACAATACGGTTATCGGGAACAATAACCTTACGGGCCATGCGGAAATAAATGCCATCAACGAAGCAGCCGTAAGGATGGGCCTGAAAGTGTTTTCGGATTTGGACCGAAAGCACCTGACACTTTACTCGACCTATGAACCCTGTGAAATGTGCAAAGGGACAATTATTCACTATAATATAAAAGATGTCCGGTTCATGAAAAGCAAATCTATTTTCCATTGGTGGAAAACAGGGGCAAGATCGCTTTTTTATGAAATAAAGAAAAGGCATACCGAAGGGGCAAACATCCAGGATTCGTTGTTCATGTTGCATTCTGGCTTTCCGGAAAGGAAGTAGATGGGTTTTTGCAGAAAAGGAAATCCACAACCCGCTTTGCAATTACTTAAAAACAAATTTGAGAAAATCAATTGAAAACGGAGGGGTAATCGTTGTTGATAAATAAGACCTGCAATCACTTGCAGTTCCCGTGTTTTTTCACCTATTTAGGTGAATGAACAAAAACACAAAAGCAAATGCAACGCCTTTTGGCGGAACCCACCTAACCCATAGTATAGTAGGTTAATTCCGG
>JAJRTT010000436.1 GCA_024278155.1 Bacteroidota bacterium
CCCGAAGCCATGGTCAGCATCGATCCTGACCCAAAGTATTTCAGCGAAGTGCCAAAGCTTGCAAAATACAATGCCATTGCCGTTGGCCCCGGGATTGGTACCGGTAAGGAAACTGAGAAAGCCTTGAAAACATTGATTCAAAATACAACGGTACCGCTTATTTTTGATGCGGATGCCATAAATATCCTAAGCGAAAACAAAACATGGATACCGTTTATCCCACGCGGAAGTATTTACACTCCACATCCGGGCGAGTTCCAAAAATTGATCGGAAAAGCCAGCGATGATTTTGAACGCAATAAAATGCAAAGGGATTTTTCCATAAAAAACCAGGCCTATATTATTCTCAAAGGTGCGCATACGGCCATAACCTGCCCGGATGGGAGTTGTTATTTCAATTCAACAGGAAACCCGGGAATGGCAACGGGCGGCAGTGGCGATGTACTGACGGGCATATTATTAGGATTGATGGCACAGGGCTATTCCTCAAAAACCGCTTCGATCCTCAGCGCCTTCCTTCATGGCCTTGCCGGCGATATTGCAGCTGAGAAAAAAGGATATGAAGCTTTGATTGCCGGGGACATTGTCGATAATCTTGGAAGGGCGTTTAAGAAATTGCATCGGGATTAAAACTAAAAAATAATAATCCGGGTTTTTGCACATACTTTTTAGACCTTTTCAAACAGACAGTCCATGCTAAGATTGTTTGATACCAACTCAATGCTATTGGCATTTTCTGAAACTCCATATGTGTAAACCATTGTAAGAAATACGTTTTTTCTTGTTTTCGTGCTTTCCTTAAATTGAACAACCTTATTTTTCAGATTTAAGTACTCTGGTTTGTTTATTGTAAACGGGCCATTATAAAACTTCATTTCACAAATATTGATTATCCCATCGTTCCTATCAATAACAAGGTCTATCTGAGATTTTTCGTTTCGCCAACTGGAATTTACGGAATAGATTCTATCAATACCCAGTTCTTTCTTGATTTGCTGCACATGTTCCAGGCAAATGGTTTCGAATACCAAACCCGACCAGGATTTATAGGTTTGTTTTGTGAATAATCTGGCCCATGTACCGCTTCCCTGCCCCGGCATGGGTTCAATAAATTTGAGGTAAAAAAGAGAATATTCGTCGGACAACCTATAGAGTGAATCTTTTTTTCTTTTTCCGAATGGTACATACCTCGCAATAAATCCAGATTCCATCAACTCGTCCAAAGCTTTTGAAAAAATGCCACCACTTCCCATTTTGCATAATTCCAACAGATGTTTCCTTGTAACCCCTTTTTTTGTACTGGACAAAGCCCTGACTATTTGCTCATGCACATCAGAATTAACAAATAAGGATTTAAATACTTCGTTAAATTCATCTATTAAACCACCATTGCTTTCAAAACACAAACGATCGATATTCTGTACAACACTCTCCCCTTTTCTTATTTTCCCAAGATAATGTGGCACTCCCCCAATAACCATGTATAGCTGGAGAATATCGTAATGGTTTAGTTTAATATTTTTGCTTTTCAGAAATAGTTCTACTTCATTCAAATTAAATGGCATTAACTTTATTTTCTGTGAAAGTCTGTTATGTAGGCCCCCTTTGTTTTTAATGATATTGTGTATCATGAATGAAGCAGATGAACCACATACAACTACAACCAAATCATTTCTTTTTGTACAGTATGTGTTCCAAAAATGCTCAAATACCATAAGAAATTTCGATCGGGCCGTTGCAATCCATGGAAACTCATCAATAAAGACAACCTTTTTCTTTTTGCTTTTCAGCCTGTTCAGGTATTCTTCCAGTAACCGAAAGGCATTGAACCAATCACTTGGTATTTTGATGTCCTTAGATTTCCTGGATGAAAGTTTCAATTGGGTATGAAAGTTTTGAAGTTGATCTTTCAGGTTCCCTTTATATAATCCGGTCAACTCAAATACAATATGTTTCTTATAAACCTCCCTTATTAAAAAAGTTTTTCCAACCCTTCTCCTCCCATATACTGCAAGCAACTCCGAAGAGGCACTTTCCAGCATTTCATTCATGATTTTTATTTCATGGACTCTTCCTACTACCATTTTTCATTCTAGGTTTGGCGATATTCTATTTTCTTGAAAAGTTTCCAAAAGTACAATAAATTATTTGATTTGGTAATTTTTCAAATAAATCACTTTCAAATTATAATCTTTGAATACTATCCAAATCTTCATTATAATAATATATTTGGAAACATTTCAAGATAATATAAAAAACCACTCATTCCATGTTCCAACTGAAAAACCTATTTACACATAGATTTTCATAATCAATATTCTACAATGGAAAAATATAGTCTGTTCTGATTATCATTTTGCATACCGGAAAAGAAGGGGGCTTACTTGCAAAAAAAATAAGCGAATAATAGCGAAATATGAAAAGAATTGGATTAAATACCAGAGCGATAAAAATTCCCTAAGCCACTTTGGCCTCTTCCAGTTTGTCCATTTCAACCCGGAGGTTGTCGATAATAAAGATTTGCCGTTCGGGCGTGTTTTTCCCCATATAGAACGACATGATTTCCTTAATGGAGGATTCACGCTGTAATAAGACAGGATCAAGGCGGATGGAACTCCCAATGAAATGTTTAAATTCGTCAGGTGAAATTTCACCAAGGCCTTTAAAGCGCGTTATCTCAGGTTTGCCCACCAATTTTTTAATGGCATCCCGTTTCTCTTCGTCGGAATAACAATAGATCGTTTTCTTCTTGTTCCGCACCCTGAAGAGCGGTGTTTGTAAAATATACAAATGCCCTGCTTTTACCAGATCAGGATAAAATTGCAGGAAAAAGGTCATCAACAACAAACGGATGTGCATCCCGTCAACATCGGCATCCGTAGCGATAACGATATTGTTGTACCTAAGGTTTTCGAGGTCTTCATCAATATTCAAAGCCGCCTGCAAAAGATTGAATTCCTCATTTTGATAAACGATTTTCTTGCTCAACCCGAAACAGTTCAAGGGTTTCCCTTTCAGGCTAAAAACGGCCTGGGCCTGGACATCCCTGGATTTGGTAATAGAGCCACTGGCCGAGTCGCCCTCGGTAATAAACAAGGTTGTGTCGAGGCGCCTTTCATGGTTAGTATTGTAATGCACTTTGCAATCGCGCAGTTTTTTATTGTGCAAACTGGCTTTCTTCACACTCTCCCTTGCAAGTTTTTTAATACCGGCCAAATCTTTTCGCTCTTTTTGCGATTGCAATATTTTCCGATAAAGCGAATCTGCCGTTTCGGGGTTCTTGTGCAAATAATTATCAAGGTGGCGTTTCACAACATCGTTCACATAATTCCGAATGGTTTGCCCGCCAGGATCCATATGCTGCGAGCCCAGCTTTGTTTTGGTCTGGGATTCAAAAACCGGTTCACCTACTTTTATGCTTATTGCAGCCAAAATAGATTGACGGATGTCACTTGTATCAAAATCTTTTTTGTAAAACTCACGGATTGTTTTCACAATGGCTTCACGGAAGGCCGATTGATGGGTCCCGCCCTGTGTCGTGTGCTGTCCGTTAACAAATGAATAATACTCCTCGCCATATTGTTTGGTACTGTGCGTAAAAGCAAATTCAAGGTCGTCTTCCTTAATGTGGATAATGGGATAAAGCGTGGGGCCGTTCCCGTTTACGTTCCTTTCGAGAAGGTCGCGCAAACCGTTTTTTGCAAAAATCCGCTCCCCGTTATATTTTATGGTCAAGCCCGTATTGAGGAAAGCATAATTCCATAGCAGTTTCTCTACATATTCATTGATAAAATGGTAATTCCCGAAAACTTCGCTATCGGGGACGAAAGTGACAATGGTGCCATCTTTCCCATCAGTTTTTTCAACCTTCCTGTCCTCAATGAGATTTCCTTTTGAAAACTTGACGATCTTGGTTTCGCCATTGCGGATGGATTGCGTAACAAAATAGGACGAAAGTGCATTTACGGCCTTTGAGCCCACACCATTTAGGCCAACGGATTTTTTGAAAACCTTGGAATCATATTTGGCGCCCGTATTTATTTTTGATACACAATCAATCACCCCACCCAAAGGTATCCCGCGCCCATAATCCCTGATACTGACCGTTTTTTCCTCAATGTTTATCTCAATGACCCTTCCACCGCCCATTGCAAACTCATCAATTGAGTTGTCGATCACCTCTTTGATCATCACATAAATCCCATCATCCTGTGAGGCGCCATCGCCCAATTTGCCAATGTACATACCGGGGCGCATCCGGATATGTTCTTTCCATTCCAGCGAGCGTATATTGTCTTCTGTATAATCCTGGACCATTTTTATTCGATTTTTGCAAAAGTATCAAAAGAAACCTTTGCCATTAAAGGGATACGGGGAAAGTTATCAAGAAAGTGCGTGTTAATATCTTTTAAAAGAATAAAGGCCAAACTTTATGAGTGCCATAATTTGCAAAGGGGTGTCTCACTCCATCACAATACCATTTCAACGCATTGGAAATAACGGTGTACCTACCTCATATCAACCACATCCACATCGGGATATTTACTGGCATCAAAAGTAAACAGGCCTTCGGGGATTTCCACATTGGGAACAAATTTACCGATCACATAAGAATAGGTACTGCCGTTTTTGTCGAAAATGGAAATTTCAAGAATCTCAAGTTTGTCCTTATCGAGCGTTAACCTTACTTTAAAAAATGATTTGCCTTCATTGGGCGTCAGGTCAATAATGTAGGCCGATGTGCCATATACAAAATCCTCTTTTACAAATTTGGATTTATAATCCTTGTTATAAGCTGTCAACAGGTTGTTTGGCGTAATGGCATCCTCACCTTCCTCTGCGGAATTAATCTGGACTTACTCGGCATCTTCAATATAGGTCCAGATTGTTTTGCCGTTACTGATCACCTCTTGTCCGGCAATTTTCAAATTATACTTATCCCCTTCAACCGTCAATTCCCCTTCCTTGCTTTCATCAATCCCGGCCTCCTTGTTTTCCATTTTATAGGTAAACTCAGTCATGAAACTATTATAAGATTCTGTTTTGGTCGTAAACTCCTTCATTATTTCATTGGACTTTTTGTCCCCTTTATCAGTATTTTGTGCAAAAAGCGAAACACTCATTATCATTACGATAATCAAACTTGTTTTTTTCATTCTATGGTTTTTTTAACTGAAAAATACTATTGTGGGTTGTTGAGGTCTTTCAAAAACTGTTCCAAGGCCATTTCATTGGCAACCCTTACTTCACGCGCCTTGCTCCCCTCGAATGGCCCAACAACACCGGCAGCTTCCAGTTGGTCGATTATCCTTCCGGCACGGTTGTAGCCCAGTTTCAATTTCCGCTGCAAAAGGGAAGTGGATCCTTGCTGGGTCTGGACAATGATAAGGGCGGCATCTTCAAAGAGTTCATCCCTTTCGTTGGGGTCAAATTCGCTAATTGCTTCCTTTTCTTCATCGGCATATTCGGGTAAATGGAAGGTATCGGGATAAGCCCTTTGTGAACCGATAAAATCGGTGATCCTGTCAATTTCCGGCGTATCCACAAAGGCACATTGCAGCCTTATCAAATCGCTGCCGGTGGAAAGCAACATGTCCCCCCTGCCAATTAGCTGGTCGGCGCCGCCCGAATCCAGAATCGTACGTGAATCGATTTTTGATATAACCCGGAAAGCTATCCTTGCCGGGAAATTGGCCTTGATTGAACCCGTGATAATGTTGACCGATGGGCGTTGCGTGGCAATAATCAGATGGATACCAACTGCCCTAGCCAACTGAGCAAGACGGGTGATGGGCACTTCGATTTCTTTTCCTGCCGTCATTATCAAATCGGCAAATTCATCAATGACCAGAACAAGGTATGGCAAAAACCGGTGACCGTGCAATGGGCTCAGTTTCCGGCTTTTGAATTTAACGTTATACTCTTTGATATTCCTAACCTGCGCATCTTTCAACAATTCGTAACGGTTGTCCATTTCAATGCTCAGGGAATTGAGCGTCCTCACTACCTTACGGGTATCCGTAATAATGGCTTCTTCGGAATCGGGCAATTTGGCCAGGAAATGGCGTTCGATTTTTGAATAGAGGGTCAACTCAACCTTTTTTGGGTCAACCATCACAAACTTCAGTTCTGCGGGGTGTTTCCGGTAAAGCAAAGACGTAATCACTGCGTTCAGCCCTACCGATTTCCCCTGGCCCGTGGCCCCGGCCATCAACAGGTGCGGCATCTTGGTAAGGTCGGCCACGTAGCTTTCGTTTGAAATGGTTTTACCAATCCCAAAGGGAAGCTCATATTTTGTATTCTGAAATTTATCCGAGGCCAGTACCGATTTCATCGAAACAATGTCGGGCGATTCGTTGGGGACCTCGATACCAATCGTACCTTTTCCCGGGATAGGTGCAATAATTCGAATCCCAAGTGCTGATAAACTCAGGGCAATGTCGTCTTCAAGGTTTTTTATTTTTGAAATTCGGACCCCCGGAGCAGGGATAATTTCATAGAGGGTTATCGTAGGCCCGATTGTCGCTTTGATCTTTGATATTTTTATGGAATAATTCCCTAAAGTTTCCACAATACGGTTTTTGTTCCTTTCCAATTCCTCCTTTTGGACAGAGATTTTACCCGTCCCGTAACTCTCCAATAAATCGATGGTCGGTAATTGATAATCCGGCAAATCGAGTGTAGGGTCGTAAGGTTCGTCGATTGTTTTGTGGTCTGGGTTGCGAACAGGGTTTTCTTCGCTTTCATTTTTTTCTTCTTCAACCGGTTGTTCGATGGTTAGTTCCAGGTCAGGGGGTTCCGGCACTTCTTTTTTTACTTGTTCCTCGATCACAAGATTGCCCGTATCCGTCAAATCCACTTCTGTTGTCTTCTCTACTTCCAGATAGTTTCCAGTTGGAATTTCGTCTTCTTCATCTTCTACTGCATACTCGGCGGTATTGTAAATATCTTCCCCCGGGTTTGAATTATTTCCCTTTTTCTTATCCTGATTGTTTTTCGTTTTCCCGAAAAATGAAAAAGAAGGAAAATGGATCGAAAAGTCATAGGATATGATCAAAAAGCCCAACAAAAGAAACAGCAACAACAAACCTTCGCCAATGGGCCCGAGGGATTGTTCAAGCCATGCAGAAGTCTGCAAACCAAATATCCCGGCAACATCTGTACTATCGCCAAAGACATAGGCCAGTGAAACAGAAACCCAGGCCATGGCAAGAATTGAAATCCGCGTGGCCTTCCATAAAGGGAGGATTGTTTTCTTCAACAAAAGCCTGACACCATAAATAAAAAACAGAAAGGCGAACAAGATGGAACTCAAGCCAAATAAATTATCGACAAAGAAACTGGAAACGGCCCTGCCAAAATCCCCGATCCAATTGCGGGAACCTGCACTTCCTGAAGCATCATCAACCCACGAGGTAAAAATCCAGGAAACCAAAGAAATGGCAAGGATGAACGAGAACAAAATCAGGAACAGGCCTAAAACCTTTTGGAATTTTTCATTTTTCAAAAAGAGAAAAGCTGGTTTCTTTGATTTGGAATTCCCGTTTTTCCTGGTTCCGGTACTTGGTTTTTTATTACGGTTATTTTTCTTTTTCAATGTATTATGTGTTCAAATTTCAATTCTAAAAAATGTGCTGCAAAAGTAATAAAAGCATCAAACAATTTACATAACCCCAAAGGAAAGATTATTATTGCCCCGCAATATTCCAAAAACATATCCTTTGCCTTTGTTGGTTTATGTGCAAGGGGGTCATTGATGAAAAAAGGCCACCGAGCCAGTGACCTTTGTTATAAAGTCTAATATATCCCGGATCTTTCGGATTGCAAGACATAAACATAATATTGCATAATCGGCCATTTGCTAAAAAAGGCCACCGAGCCGATGACCTTTTTTGGGTGCATGATGGGATTTGAACCCACGACCCCCGGAACCACAATCCGGTGCTCTAACCAACTGAGCTACAAGCACCATTTAAAACGGCTGCAAAAGTACAAATTTTTTAAATTAACCTGCAAGGAAATTTTTCAAAAAAGAATTACTCTTTCACTATTTTTTTTGTGATTGACCCCTTCTCCTTTTCAAACAAAATTATATAGGTTCCCTTTTCCAGTCTTGATAAATCAATGCCCTGGTTTTTAGAGGGGACAATTGCTTCAACGACAATTTTTCCAGTCAAGTCAGAAATAGATACCCTTTGAATTTTATTGTTTCCCAATTCGAAATAGAGAATCCCACTTGTCGGGTTTGGGTAAACTGATAAATTAGTTGCCCCGGATTCGACCGAACCTGTTGTGATTCCATATTCATAGCAACCCATATCAGGGGCTTCGCCAACATATTCGTATCCAATATCGGTTCCGGCATCAATACAAGGGGAATTCCCGTCAAGGTGAAAATCAAAATTCCCTGCATCCAGAAACTGTGGGTTTTCATTTATGTTATTGCTTCCGGTTGCGCCATCGGGCATCGTAAGGTTGCAATAGTTTATTTCGGCATAGCCACCAAAATCCAGATAAACATCATCGCTGTACATCCCCGGATTATCAAAAACAATACAGTTCACGAAATCAACATCGGCATAGGCAAGGTCAACGGCACCTCCATCGCCAGTAACTGCCGAGTTGCCCGACATAGTGCAATTCTCAAAGAAAAGAGTATTGCCAAAGCCAAGTGCATTTACCGCACCTCCGTTTGAGTACATGGTGTAATTATCAGCAAACAGGCAATAAATAATTTTTGTATCGAATACGGAATAGCAAGAAATAGCCCCTCCGCCATAATTGCAATCATTCCCAATAAATTCGCAAGCCTTTATCTCAGTGTTCATGTCCCCGGTGAATTTTATTGCCCCGCCTTCACCATAGGCATGGTTTCCCAAGAACTTACAATCTGTAAAGAATGTCAAAGGCCCTGAAGTACTCCCTGTGCCATTAGCATATACGGCACCCCCCATTCCACTGTCATCGGCAATTGCTTCATTGTTGGCAAATACACAATTTGACACAACTGCGTCCGCACCTATCAACGCAATTCCGCCACCATGGTTATCAGGGTATTCGCCCGCTGTTTTCCCAAATTCAAGCCTGCAATACGATAAAGTGTTTATTTGCGAGGAACTCTCAAACCTGATCCCACCCCAGCCTGTTGCCTGGTTATCCGTGGTAAAGAAAATACTATCGGATTCAGTGCCGATGGCCTGCAAGTCACCATTAACGGTAAGCTTATAATGTCCCTGAAAGTTAACCTCCACCCCTGCTTCAATGTTTAAAGTTTGGCCCGGTGCAACAATGATATCACCCACGACCAAATAGGGGGAACTATCGGCAATCCATGTCCCGGATTGTTGTCCGCTCACTTCTGTTTGCGCAAAAATGTTAGCTGACAATGATATAAGTGCAAATAAAGTAAAGAGGTTCTTCATGATTTCTGTTCATTTTAAGTTTTAAAAGGATTCATTCAAAGATCGGTCGATCTCGTATTGGCTGCAAAGATATTTTTTTTTGAACAAAATATATTCCATATCTTTGTTTTTAATTCAAATAGCCCTGAATCGCAAAGTGTAATATGTCTTATTCGATCTTTTCAAAGTTAAAGCTTAAGCCCAAACTGATACTCCCCATCATTATCACAGGTTTTGTTTACATGGTGCTTATTGTTGCGATCAGCCACTACTTGTTAATGTATACTTTTAAGCATGATACGGACAAGCTGATATCCTCTAAAATAAACGATTTCAGCCAAACCTGCGATGCTTACAGTGAAAAAGCTTTATTTGCGGCAACCATTTGTTCACAATTTGAATTTGTTCAGGAGGCATACCAGGAATACCACGAATCAAATGACCTGGGATCTGCATCTAAGCTAATCGAGCACCACACCAATAAGTTGAATTCCCTCATAAAAAGCAATACGGGAATGGATGCCCGTATCCATTACCACCTTCCCCCGGCACGGTCGTTCATCAGGTGCTGGTCAGGGAAACGGGGCGATGATATATCTGCCTTCAGGAAAACGGTCCTACAAGTAAGCAGGACCCATAAAGCCGTAAAAGGGATAGAGACCGGCAGAGGTGGTTTTGTCATAAGGGGGATTGTCCCCATTTTTTCCGATGACAATAAATTCCTCGGTTCCGTTGAGGTGTTTTTCGACATAAACCAGGTTGTAGAGCAGGTTACCTCAAATTATGATGAGGAGTTTTCGGTATTTATGAAAACAGACCTTTTGACCGTTGCATCCAAATTCCTGGAAGATTCATCTTCAAATATAGTTACCAACAAAAAGGTAATAGGGGATTATATTTTTGTGGAGAAAACAAACGGCTTTCGTTTGTCAAACCTTTCAACAGAAGCATTAAACAAGAAAACGGATGGGCTGACCGTATTCCAGAAAGGAAATTACAAATACGCCATAATCCCGATCCACAATTTCTCGGGCAATATCGAAGGCATCGGGATTTTGCAAGTTGATATATCCGATTATATTTTGCACTTGCGGGAAATTGTGTTTTTTATCTCTATCGCAGCCTTTATTTTGTTGTTGATCGTAATGTTTATCAACACAAAATCCATATCGCAAACAATCAAGAGGATATTAAGATTGGACAAATCCTTAAAGATACTGGCGAAAGGGAATATTGCCGAAACCATTGCCGTTAACAGGTACGATGAAATTGGAGGAATGGAATCATCCCTGAACAAGCTGAACAGCTTTATTTCGAAAAATGTTGGTTTTGCCTCAAACCTTGGAAAAGGTAATTTTGATTTGGCCTATGAGCCAATGGGAAAAGAAGATTTGCTGGGAAATGCCCTGGTAAAGATGAAAAACGATTTAAAAGACAAGAACCTGGAACTTACCGAAAGCGAAAAAAGGTTCAGGGAATTGTCGGGCCTCACATTTGAAGGGATCATTATCCATCAGGACGGGATACTGATAGATGCGAACCAGGCTTTCCTGAAAATGATGGGGTTTGAAAAAGAGCAGCTTCTCGGAAAAAACATAATCGCAATGGTTGTTCCCAAAAAATACCACAAATTCCTTGCGGAACAAAGGACAATGGATTATGTGAAACCTTACGAGATAGAAGCTATCAGGAAGGATGGCGTAATTGTCCCCATTGAAATCGAATCCCAGAACATCGAATACAAAGGGGAAACCAGGCGGGTTTCTGCAATACGGGACATAACGGACCGAAAAAAATCAGAAGCGGAAATCCATAAACTCTCCCAGGCCATCGACCAGGTTTTTGTTGCCGTTGTCATTACCGATAAAGACAGGGCAATAGAATACGTCAACCCGTTTTTCACCAAGCTCACCGATTTCGTGCTCGATGATGTGAAAGGGAAAACCATTTGTGCGTTCTTTAAAGAAGGGCTTACAAAAGAACAGAGCAAGGTACTTGATACCCTTGCACAGGGAAAAGGTTGGGAAGGCGAACTGAAATGCATGAAAAAAAACGGGGAGGAATATACCGAACGTACCATCATTACCCCGGTAAGGGACAAGAGGGACAGGATCACGAATTTTATTGCCGTGAAGATGGATATCACGCCACAAAAAAAGACTGAAAAAGCCTTGCTCGAAGCCAAATTGAAAGCGGAAGAAAGCGATAGCCTGAAATCGGCTTTCCTGGCAAATATGTCGCATGAAATACGTACGCCAATGAACAGCATCATCGGTTTTTCGGAAATGCTGGACATGCCGGACATAGAGGATGAAAGGAAAAGTGAATTTATAAGGATTATCAAGAACAATGGCTACAGATTGCTTTCCCTCATAAACGACATCATCGACATTTCAAGGATCGAAGCCGGGCAAATTGATTTGCGGATCAGCAAAACAAATGTCAACTTGCTCATGGGCAAGCTATACGAAACATTCAAGTTTCCAACCGGGGCGAAAAACATAGCATTAACCTTGAATGCCGGGCTCAATGATGAATTGAGCACGATTTCAGCCGATGGCAATAAGTTGAACCAGGTACTCACCAACCTGATAAACAATGCGGTAAAGTTTACCCATCATGGCGAAATCCAGTTCGGATATGAGCTAAAATCAGGAATGCTTGAGTTTTTCGTTAGCGACAGTGGCATTGGTATCGACAAAGAACACCAAACCAAAATATTCGAAAGGTTCAGGCAAGTTGAAATAACGGCCACAAAACAATATGAAGGTACGGGATTGGGCCTCGCTATTTCAAAGGCCCTTGTGGAACGGATGGGAGGAAAGATATGGGTATCCTCAAAACCCGGGTCAGGTTCTGTATTTTATTTTACAATTCCCTACAAACCAGAGATAATAGCTGGTACAGCCCAAAAACCAAAAATCAAGAGCAAGTTTGATTTAAAAGGAAAAACCATTTTAATTGCAGAGGACGAACATTCAAATTATTTATTGTTGAGAGAGGTTTTAAAGAATACCGGGGCGGTGCTGATACATGTTGAAAACGGATTGGATGCCGTAAACCAATGCCTTGGAAACCCGGGGATTGATTTGGTTTTAATGGACATAAAAATGCCAATAATGGATGGTTACCAGGCTACGGAGGAAATAAAAAAAATCAGGCCCGAAATCCTTATCCTTGCCCAAACAGCTTATGCAATGATCGAAGATGAAGAAAAAGCCTTTGCAGCAGGATGTGACGATTTCATCACCAAGCCCTTGACAAAAGAGGCAGTCCTAATGAAAATCAATGGTTTGATAAACCGATAAGATCGAAAGCCAATTCATCATAAATCAATTCATCGCACACTCCAGGTACATTTCCCGGGGAATTCTTCCCCCTGAGTTTCTGAACGGTATGGGCAGTCAGTGCATTATCTCGATAGGGCCTTATCAAATGTTTGATACCGGCCAGATCTTTTTCGTTACGGACAGGGCTTAACCAGGCATCCACTAGTTCATCGGGTATAATTACCGGCATCCTTGGTTCAAGCAGCTTTGGGCTATTATGGATTCGGGCCATCAAAGCGTTTCCATTCGTGGTCACAATGGAAAAGGTATTCAGGAGATCACCGGTTTCCTTATCAGTCCATTCGCTCCATAAGCCAGCGACCGGCATTGGTTCTTTATCTTTCCTGTAGATGAAAAAAGGATAGGTTTTCCCTTTATAATGATGGTGCTCGTAAAATCCGTCAAGGTAAATCAAACAGCGCTTGTTCTTTGCCGCAAACCGGAAAGAAGGTTTTTCAAAAATGGTTTCCCCGCGTGCGTTCAGTGTTTTGTTCCAAAGTTGCAACCTTTGATTATTGTCCTTCACCCAATTAGGGATTAAGCCCCATGTTGA
Source organism: Bacteroidota bacterium (assembly GCA_024278155.1). GTDB lineage: Bacteria > Bacteroidota > Bacteroidia > Bacteroidales > JAADJA01 > JAADJA01. The sequence goes on from JAJRTT010000436.1 coordinate 13,284, forward strand.
GGGAATTGCTTTATCAGGTTCGCGATTGGTAAAAACCAGGATTTGCGGATGCGTGAATGCAGAAGCATGGTATAGGTCTCCAATGCCCGGATGTTCCCCCCCCAATTCAATATTTGAGCCTTCTGGGTTCATATCTTGGAGCCGTTTTTCCCTTTTTAACTGGGAAGCGATCACGAACTTAATATCGAAGCACATTTTGGTCCTATTGTTTCCGTACGGGATTATTATTGGGTAAAAAGCATTTCCCTTTTATAAATAGAAGTCCCCTTTAGTCATTCACCCATTTATTGATTGTTTTCTTTATCAAACATTATTGTTTTTTATCAAGTCCGCCATAGTATCCACATTTTACTTATTGTTGTAAAACAGTTTGCCTGTTATCAATAACCCCACAAACACGAATGCCCCAAAAACAAGACTACTGACGGCAAGCTGCATCCCACCGGAAATGATATGCCCGCTCGTGCACCCACCAGCCATTCTTGCCCCAAAGATCAGGACAAAACCACCAATAAATGCCCAGACGGCCCTTTTGATATTCGAATCCCCTTTTCGTTCTTTCCAATTGGAATAAATAAGGGTGAACTTGAATTCTTTTTTGATCAACGAAGTCACAAGGGCCATGGCAAATGCACCAAGCAGAAAGATGAGCTCCCAATTTCCAGGAGTTTGTATCTTATCGTAGTATTTGTTTTCGGTCGTCCCGGTAAGTAAATCACCAAGATAAGGGAAGCACGTAGAAGCACCAATGGGCCTGTTTGTTGTAGCTGTGAGGAAAACAATTCCATTCAGGACGGCAAATGCAATACCTGCATAGAGCCATTTCATGTTTTTCCCTTTTTCAGCCTTATTGATGAAAAATGCAAAATAGATAAACAGGGCACCTATGACGAACATCAGGATGAAGAACAATATGGGTTGTTCGCCAGTTAAGGAATGCAATGAAATTTTTCCAATGTCCGGGCCTAAAATGGAATGGATCGAAGGAAGCAGGAGCGTAAACACCAACCCACCAAACAAGCCGCCAACTATCCCGACAAGTGCATCGAGCGAACCTTCTCCAAGCGAAACCACCAAGGTTCCGGGGCAATAGCCAAGGATGGCCATACCGGCCCCAAAAACCAGTCCCCCCAAAACAATCCCCCCCAGGATAAAGGGTTTTACATGATAGACCGCCAAGCCCGCCCCGATTTCAATGTTCAGGACAATCGCCCCAAGTCCAAGGGCAACCAAGATTGTTTTTGCAACCGTATTATCGGTCAAAAATGCCTGGCCCGAAATCACATTGAAGCGGTTAAGGCTGGCATATTGCAAGATGCCGCCAAACAGGGCACCGAAAACGAAAATAACAATTGTTGAATCCATAAGATTTAGTTTTAAGACAAGGATTTTATAATCCGCAAATGTAATTGGATTATGTATAAATTCAAATGAAAAATAATTCCAGATTGAAAAACATAATGATGGGACAGAACCAGAAAAACCACTTGCTGAAAATCGCGCCTTGATGATGTACATCCCTTCCTTCAGGAAAACAACAAAAAACAGAGGCATGGCCCAATTGCCCGGAACACCAATGGCACTACCAGAAAACCGAGTACAGTACCACCAAAATTATCATGATTACAAAAGCACTGATATTGAACGATGGGCTGGTGGCAAAAAGGCTTTTGCTCAGGGGTATCCCTTTTTCATCATTCCGTCCTTTGCCCTCAATATAGCTGATGACCATGATGATCAGGGCAACCACAATAAATGTCAAACCCATCTGGTTCATCCATGCAAGATTGGGGAAAAAGGATTCCAGGACAGTCCCTTCTGCCCATCCCTTTGATCCTACTTTAAAAATCATGGCAACTGGAATTGAAAGCACAGCGCCCCAAATAGCCGCATTGTTGGTGGTCTTCTTCCAGAAAAGGCCCAGGATAAAAATAGCCAATATCCCCGGACTGACTATCCCGGTATATTCCTGGATAAACTGGAAGGCTTGTGGCAAACTTCCAAGCAGGGGTGCAATCATAACTGCAATAACAAGTGCCGTGGCAGCAGTAATCCGGCCAACTTTTACGGTCTGGCGATTGGTAGCGTTCGGGTTGATAAAAGGTTTATACAAATCCATTGTGAAAATAGTTGCCGTTGAATTGAGCATGGATGCCAGTGATGAGACAATTGCGGCAGCCAATGCCGCCAAAACCAAGCCTTTCAGGCCAACCGGGATAAACGTGCTGATCAGCCAGGGATAGGCCCTGTCGTTGTCAATCGCCCCTGAATGGGTAAGAAAAGTTGGATCAACCGTGGAAGACGATAAAATTCCGTCAGGGCCCGAATTCAAGACATAAGCCACCAAGCCCGGAATCACAACAATCAATGGAATGAGCAATTTCAGGAAAGCAGCAAAGGCTATCCCTTTCTGTGATTCTTTCAGGCTCTTTGCCGCAAGCGTCCGCTGGATAATATATTGGTTGAAGCCCCAATAATAAATATTCGCGACCCACATCCCCCCTATCAATACCGATAAGCTTGGCAAATCCCAATACGCATCTTTCCCGTTGGGCGTAATAATTTCACCTTTGCTCAAGATCATGGAAAATTTTTCGGGGACCGAATCATACAAAACCCTGAAACCACCTATTACATTTCCATCGGGCGATAGATGCCCAAGGGCAATAAAAGTTGTTACCAGTCCGCCAATAATCAACAATGCCACCTGGACCAAATCCGTCCAGGCAACAGCCGAAAGCCCTCCCCACAATGAATATGCAGCAGCAAACATCGCCAGGCCAATGATGGAATAAACAAGCATGGAACCATCCGCTTTCCCAAGAATAGTGTCCATTGCCTTGGCGCCCAAATAAAGCACGGACGTCAAATTGACAAAAACAAACAGGGCTATCCAGAAAATTGCAAGAATGGATTTCAGGTTTGTACTGTACCGCTTTTCAAGAAATCCAGGGATGGTGAACAACTTCTTTTCGATAAAAATGGGCAAAAAATATTTCCCCACGATAATCAATGTTGCTGCGGCCATCCATTCGTAAGTCGCAATGGCCAGCCCAATGGCAAACCCGGAACCGGACATGCCAATAAATTGTTCGGCTGAAATGTTGGCTGCAATCAAAGAGGCACCAATGGTCCACCAGGGCAAGGATTTGCCGGCAAGGAAATAATCCTCGGCACTCCGTTCATGGCCTTTCTTGGTCCTGGAAAACCATAAACCAATACTTACGATCACAATTCCGTAAGCGATAAAGATCACATAATCCAATACAGCAAATTCCATAATTCCAAAATAATTCTTTATTGTCTTGTTTTTAGTGTTTTGTCATTTCTGATTTATTCAGCTTAGCCTCTTAATTCTGATCCTGTATGTACGGGAGTGTTTTTTTCGCAAAATATTTTGCTTTACGAAGTAAGACACATCTTGTTAATCTTGTTAATCCTGTTAAAATTATTGTGGCTTGTTCACGTTGGGGGTTTACAAAATTTTCAACTTTGCATATTTCAGCAACAACTGTTTTTGCCCAACGGCATTGAAGAAAATGGCCGCCTTTTTACTTGCCCCCTCCCCTTCCACGGTCAGCACTTTTCCCTTTCCGAAACGGGAATGCTCCACTTGCTGGCCCGCTTGGATTATATCTGAACCTGCATTTTCAAAGCCCTCATTCCCTCCGGGAGGAACAATCCCTTTCTTTATTTTTTTCAATTTCCGGTGAGACATTGGAACCGGCATTTGGGCCGATGTTGTTTTTGCTTCGGAATGGATTTTCAAAACCGGTTTACGTGGAAAGTCAAGATACTTGGGATCGATTTCTTCCAAAAAACGGCTGGGCTCACAGATGGTGGTATTCCCCCAACGATAGCGTGTCTCGGCATAAGAAAGGGTCAGTTTTTTCTCGGCACGGGTAATGGCCACATAAAACAAGCGGCGCTCCTCCTCCAGGTCTTGCCTCGAACCCAAGGATTGTATGGACGGAAAAAGGTTTTCTTCGATACCCACAATAAAGACATATGGAAATTCAAGGCCCTTGGCGGCATGTATCGTCATCAGGGTCACTTTGTCGCCACTGTTTTTGTCCTGCGAATCGGCATCGGTGAGCAAAGCCACGTCCTGCATAAACTCATCCAATGTACGGATGGAATTTGCATTTCCCCCAACCTCTCCCCCATCATCCTTCCCCGGATCGGGCTCCCGTTCCTTCTCCGTAAAATCCTTGATGGCATTCAACAATTCCTCCACATTCTCGTAGCGGTTTATCCCTTCAGGGCTTTTATCGTTGAACAAATCTTTCCGGATATTGCTCGAAGAAGTAATCAGTTTTGCAAGGTCAAAAGCACTATGGGTTTTCAACTGGACGGAAAAGCTTTTTATCATGGTCACGAATTCCGAAATCCGTGTAAGCGTCCCGCTGTTGATTTGCAACGCATATTTACCGGCATCACAAATGACATCCCACATAGTGAGATTATGCTGATCGGCAGCGATGATAATCTTCTGAAGCGAAGTTTTCCCAATTCCCCTTGCCGGATAATTGATCACCCTTTTCAGGGCTTCCTCGTCCTTATTGTTTACGGTCAACCGGAAATAGGCCAACAGATCCTTTATCTCCTTACGGTTATAAAAAGAGAGCCCGCCATAGATCCGATATGGGATATTCAGCTTTCTAAGGGCTTCTTCGATGGAGCGGGACTGGGCATTGGTACGGTACAATATGGCAAAGGCATCATTGGGCAGTTGGCCGTTCATCTTTTGTTCAAAAATGGCATTGGCAACCATCCTCCCTTCCTCAATATCGGTACCGGCCTTCATCACCTGAACCAAATCCCCCTCATCGTTCTGGGTCCAGATTTCCTTGAAAATCTGGTCTTTATTGTTTACGATAATTGAATTGGCCGCTTTTACGATTGTTTTAGTGGAGCGATAGTTTTGCTCCAACTTAAACTCCCGGGCATCAGGATAATCATTTTTGAAGTTCAGGATATTCTGGATATTGGCACCCCGGAACGCATATATGCTCTGGGCATCGTCACCGACCACACAGATATTTTCGTCATTGGCCACCAGTTTTTTCAGGATCATGTACTGCACACGGTTGGTGTCCTGGTACTCGTCAACAAGTACATACTGGAATTTCCGTTGGTACTTTACCAAAACATCATCATAATCCCTGAGCAGGATATAGGTGAACAACAACAGATCATCAAAATCCATGGCAGAGGCCCTTCGGCAACGGTTTGCATAAACCTGGTACAATTTCCCAAGCAAAGGTTTCCCCGACATCGAATCCTGTTGTTTGATTTCAAAGCTGTCATTGTACTCGGCGGCGGTTATCAGATTGGTCTTTGCGGCCGAAATCCTTCCCAATACATAATTGGGCATATATACTTTATCATCCAGGTTGTTTTCTTTGATAATTGTCCTTATCAACCTTTTGGAATCATCGGAATCATAAATCGTGAAATTGGAAGGGAAACCCAAACGATGGCCTTCGGAGCGCAGCACCCTTGCAAATACCGAGTGGAAAGTCCCCATCCAGACATTCCGTGCATTGCCGTCGCCCACGAGCTTAAGAATCCGCTCCTTCATTTCACGCGCAGCCTTGTTGGTAAAGGTAAGCGCAAGGATACGGAAAGCATCGATCCCCTGGTTCAGCAAGTGTGCCACCCTGTATGTCAAAACCCTCGTTTTGCCGGAACCAGCGCCAGCGATCACCATCACCGGCCCTTCATAAGCCTCGACGGCATTGCGCTGTTCCTTGTTCAAATGTTGTAAAATATCTGCCACGGATTTCCATTTAGAAGGGCAAAATTAAGGATTATATCAAGCGAAGGAAGGAAATCAATTTGAGGGTTAAGAAAAGTTATCCACAAAGTGAGAAGGGTTGTTGGATACATTTTCAAAATATCAATACATACCAATTACGAAATTGCCCATGAGGGGATATTTGCCATATATTGGAAAGGGGGCTGGGAAAACAATGTATGCACTGGGAGACCACTTGAAAACATCATAATAATGGTAAAAGTTACACTTTACATCCATATATGGAATATAAACGTACCTTTGCCTTTGGCCAATGCAGAAATAAAGGTAATATTGCATATACACAATTTTAGGGCACATTAAAGACAACGGCAAAATGGACAGCGAAATCAGAAAAAAATATCGAAATAAGGCAAAGGATAGTTTTAAAACAAAAAAGAAACTCTTTTTATTCTCATTGTCTATTCAGACTTTAGATTCATTTTCTATTGAAGATTTTGAGA
>JAJRTT010000437.1 GCA_024278155.1 Bacteroidota bacterium
AGTTTTCGAGAAAACATAGAAAAAAAGGAACTTGAAAAGAATCAGCAATTAGTGCTCTTTTAACCAACCAACATTATTCTTGACCTATCCCACTAATTTTCATGCGTGGAAGTATATTCCCTTACCAATTCCCCAAACCCATCAATAATCCGTTCAACCAATGGGTTTTCCACATTAAAAGAAATATCATCAATCCTGTTTACCGGAACCAGGATGCGGGTCGTCCCTGTCAGGAATGCAGCATCGAACCGGGCAATCCCCCTAAAAGAAACTGGACAGACCTCAGCTTTTACATTCAATCGTTTGCAGACCTCCAACACATTTTTACGGGTAATGCCCGGCAACACATTTTCAAGTGGCGGTGTGAACAAGATGTTGTCTTTCACAAAAAAGATGTTCGACCGGCTGCCTTCGGTCACAAACCCGTCACGGTCAATAAGGACTGCCTCAAAAGCACTTGACTTTTGGATTTCACTATTGGTGGTTTTCCTGAACCCCTCGTTCCAGAGTTTTGCATTGGGGTTGATGCGCTCCAAATGAAGGGAAATGGCTTTCACCCCTGTTTTGTATTCTTCCTCCGAAGGGCTATATGGCTGCATCTGATAAAAAATGGCTTGGAACTTTTCTTCAAAAAAGAAAAACAAAAGCTTGACCGCCCCGGATTGGGTTTTGTTCTCCCGAATTAGTTTTTTAAGTTGCCCGGGTATTGGCCCAACAGGTACAATTTTTTCCCATGAAACCATGGAAAACGTATTTTTCAGGCGTTGTAAATGGTCGTCAAGGAAAAGCAAGGTCCCTTCCTCCACACGCAAAACTTCATAAACCGGGAAATCAGGAACTGAAATAAATTTTCCCAATTCCGAAACCGGAAGCAAGCGGCCATTGACCAAGCAGAAGTCCCCAATTGCATCTTTCATGTCCCCGTTCCATAAAAAAAGCAAGCCACCGTGACTTGCTTCGTTTTTTATAATTTCATAAAACTTTACTGATTCAACATGACCGGCATGACCAGCATCAGTATATCTTCGTCTTTGTTATCGTCAACGGGCAACAAAATACCGGCACGGTTGGGCGCCGACATCTCGATTTGAACCTGCTCCGAGTTAAGGTTGCTTAACATGTCCAGCAGAAACTTGGAATTGAAGCCAATCTCCATATCTTCGCCATCATAGCTGCACGTGAGCCTTTCCTTTGCTTCGTTGGCATAATCAATATCTTCTGAAGAAAGCACCAGCTCCTTTCCACCTATTTTCAACCTGACCTGGTTCGTACTTTGGTTGGCATACAAAGCCACCCTTTTCAGGGCATTGATAAACGGATGCCTGTCAACGGTAAGCACATTGGGGTTTTCCTTTGGGATGACCGCTTCATAATTTGGATATTTCCCATCGATCAACCGGCAAATCAATTTCACGTTTTCGTATTCGAAAAGTGCATTGGTCTTATCGTATTCCAACTTAACGTCCACATCCTCCGGCAACACATTCTTCATTTGGTTCAAAGGTTTTTTTGGAAGGATAAAAGATGCGCTCTGGTCAGCCTTGGCATCAAAGCGTTTGTATTTTACGAGTTTATGTGCATCCGTGGCAACAAAGGTAAAATCCTCCGTGGTCAGTTCACAAAACACGCCCGACATCACCGGCCTCAACTCGTCATTGCCCGTTGCAAAAAGCGTTTTATGGAAAGCTTCCTTCAGGATATCCGATTTGAGCGTGATGGTCGTGGGTTCTTCCAAAACCGGTTTTTCGGGAAACTCGTCGCTTTTATGGCCGGTAAGCTTATACTTCCCCTCGCCCGTTGTGATTTCAATGGCCAGTTTCTCATCAATGGTAACCGTGATGGGCACATTGCCCAGCGTTTTCAAGGTATCCAAAAGGATTTTTGCGGGAACGGCAACCACGCCCGGGCCTTCCGACCTATCCAAGGCAACCGAAACCGACATGGTGGTTTCCAAATCGGATGCAGTGACCTGCAAGGTATCTTCACCTAACTCAAACAGGAAATCATCGAGGATCGGCAGTGTATTGCTCGGATTGATAACACCACTGATCAATTGTAAATTCTTTAACAAAACTGAACTTGATACAATAAACTTCATATTGATAAACTATTTATGGACAAATTGAACTCAAAAAACCGGATTCAAAATTAGCCTTATTTTTTCAATCGTAAAATTATATATTTTTTTTATTGCCCTTATGGTTTTCACTCCTATTTCTTAACAATTTTCAAATGGCTTGGATTTTAGGGGAAAATGGAAGGTGAAATTCCAGGATGTAGGTGAATAACAGAGAGGGTTTTAGTGGATTTTAGGGAGGATCGGGAAAATTGACAATTCATCATCGTATATATCCAATTATTATCGCAACGAACCTTGATGTTGAATCATTTATTAGTTTTGTGGTCAGATCATTTCTATTTGATTAAATGAAAAAACGAAAAAAACTCCTGATAAAGGGCCGTGTACAGAAAGTTGGGTTCCGTGCCTCAACTGTCGAAGCCGCCAATGATAACAATATCTTCGGCAATGTAAGGAACACGCCCGATGGAAATGTATTTGTTGATGCCGAAGGGGAAGAAGAGGATTTACAAAGGTTTATTGCATGGTGCCACAAAGGGCCGTTTTGGGCAAAAGTTACGGAGATTGAAGAAAAGGAAGAGGAGTTAGAAGGTTTTGAAGGATTTATGATGGTGAGGTGAGGTGGAAGGTTAGAAGATAGGAGTCAGAAGTTGGGATTCCGGTATCAAGAATCATTTCCCTTTACCCCTCTCAACATTTCCCTTTTTCCTTTTGGGCCGGGGATGCGTTCCACTTCAAATCCGGCACTTTGCAATGCCCGCCTTACTGCCCCTTTGGCAGAATAAGTCACGAACGCCCCTCCTTTCTTCATCGCCTTGAATATCTTTTGGAAAACCGGCAATGCCCACAATTCCGGGGCAACTTCAGGTGCGAAAGCATCAAAGTAAACCAGGTCAAAACAATCACTTTCAAGTTCAGTTTCCACAATACCCGACAAATCCTTTTGGACCCGGAACCGGGGATGGATTTCGACAAACTTCCCCCATTTACAATTATGCAACTTAAAGAAAAGCTTATCCCCTTCGGGCAATTCAATTAATCCCGGATAATTTAATTGCCGCCAAATCTTTTTTTCGATGGGGAAAGGCTCAAGGGCAACATAATCAACATGCAATTCCGTTTCGATACATTGCTGCAAAGTAAGGAAGGCATTAAGGCCCGTCCCAAAACCAATTTCGAGGATGTTTATACAGTTTGGCGGCTTAGCGGTCAGCGGCTTAAACCCCGCTTCGATAAAAACATGCAGTGATTCGTTCAGCGCCCCAAAACGGGAGTGGTAAACTTCGTCCAGGCCTTTTACAAAAATCGAATGGGAGCCATCTTCGGTTATTATCAGTTGTTTTTGCATTTTTCAAAGTTACGGTTTTCCCTGAAAGCCATATACACCTCAACAAAAAAGACATGAAGCAAATATCGAAACCATTGATCAAAAAAATCCCCTATCTTTACCCTTGCTTATCCATAGTTGCAGATCGAAATAAATATGCCTCTCAAAAAAACACTTTTTATGAAGATATTGAAAACATCTCTCCTGTTCCTTGCAATCTTTACCGGCAATAGTGTTTTTGCACAAAGCGAAATTGACAGTTTGATCAATATCCTTCCGAATGTTTCGGACAACATTGAGAAATCCGAAATCCTAAACAAGCTTTGCTTAAAACTGGTTTATATCAATCCTGATTCGGCATTGATTTTTGGGCAACAAGCACTTGAAATTGGAAACCTGGAAAACAGCAACCTGATCAAGGGAAAGGCATTTAACCGGATCGGGATCGTTTATGACGTTGAAAATATCTGGGACAGCGCATTGATTTTTTATGATTCGGCACTGATGTGCGCACATAAGGTAAGCGATTCGGTGACCATTGCCAGTGCATACAACAATATTGGCCTGGTATATTGGAACAAATCGCTGTACGATAAGGCCATCGACAATTTCTTCAAATCACTTTATTTGTTTGAAAAGTTGGACAAAATGAACGGGGTTGCCCATACCTATAACAATATAGGCCTGATATTTTTTGAGCAAGGCAGGGATTCAACGGCCCTGGAATATCAATATAAAGGCCTTAAAATCAGAAACGGGCTCAACGACGAATGGGGCATCAACGATTCAAGGCTCAATATCGCTGTAATTTATTTAAGCCTTGAGGATTATGATTCGAGTAAATACTTTTATCAAAAAACCATTCCTTTTTATGTTAAAAACGAAAACCATTACGCTTTGGGGACTGCCTATAATGGTCTGGCAATGATATTTAATGCAGAACAGCAATTTGATTCTGCACTTTTTTATTACGACAAGTCGGTCGAGGAGCACCTTACTGTCCACAACAATTACAAAGCGGCATCCACCCTTTTGAACAAGGCCGGTTTATACCGCAAAAAAGGCCAGTCGGACAATGAACTGAACACGTTGCTCAGGGCAAAAGAAACATTGGGCAAGGAGGAAAGCTCGATGAGGGTCAGGTCGAAAATCCTGTTTTACCTGGCAGAAAATTATCACGGCCGGGGCAAATACAAAAAGGCATCGGGGCTTTACCTTGAATCCAAAAGGATAGACGATAGTTTGTATATCGTTGACAGGGACGAGAAAATAGAACAAATCAAGGTAAAATACGAAACGGAGAAAAGAGAAAAGGAACTATTGCTGGAGAGGGCCAATAACGAGCGGTTGGAAAAGGAAAAAGTCCTTGCGGAAATAAAGATCTATAACCGGAATAAATGGATTATCGGGATAGTTGCGATCAGCCTTACCTTGATATTCTTCCTGTTGTTCATTTCACAACGGAACAAACGCAAGGCCCAGGCCGAAAAAGATGCGGCAATAATACTTGAAAGGGAAAAGGGCCTGAAAGCTGTTTTTACCGCCCAGGAAGATGAAAGGGCAAGGATCGCAAAAGACCTCCATGATGGTATCGGCCAACAAATAAGTGCCATTAGAATGTTTTTCCAGAGCCTTACAAAAGCCATATTGAAAAGCAAACCCAAACTAAAAAGGGATATTGACAAAGTGGATAAAATGATTACCGATACTGGTACGGACATAAGGGACATATCCCACCAGATGATGCCAAAAGCCCTAACAGAGCTGGGTTTGGTGGATGCACTCGAAGATTTACTGGAGAATTGTTTTATCAAAACAAAAGTCAAATACAATTTTGAAAATGTGGGTTTCGAGAAACGCCTCCCGGCAAATGTTGAAGTTGACCTTTACCGTATTTCCCAGGAATTATTGCAAAACATCATCAAACATTCAGGGGCAAGCAAAGTTGATATCCAATTGATGAAAATGAAAAACCATTGTGTCCTTATTGTTGAGGACAACGGAAAAGGGATCATGGCAGATGAATCCTCTGACGGGATCGGGATGCTGAACATCAACAACCGCTTGCGCACCATAAACGGAAACCTCAACATGGATTCCGAAAAAGACGAAGGGACAACCGCTACAATAAGAATTGCTTTGGATTAGGCCCCTAACACAAGCGTGGGCGCTTGTCCCATTCCAAATGTTTATATGCAATCAGCGTCCTCGCTAATTGTGCACTCCACATGATGGTTAAGCCCTGCCCCAAGTTGGTGTTGTCACCAAAATGAACGGTGACTTACTCATCCGATGACCTGTCTGCCGACAAGGCAGGCTTTGAGTCATCGGATAAATGTGCTGTCTTCACAAGCGTGGACGTTTATTGCATTCCCCATTATGTAGCATGCGTCCACGCTTGCGGTTTTCTCCCAGACACAAGCGTGGACGCTTGTTCCATTCCGGGTTATTCATCCGATGACTTGGAGTCATCGGATGAGTATTTATTTATTGCTTGATAAATTTCATGTTATTGACTTTATCATCAGAATAAGCCCTTAACAAATACATTCCTTTTTGAAGGTTTGATACATCAACCTGGTTTTGTTCCCCTTTCAGCATTTCTTCCTGAAGTTTTGAGAAAACCATTTTTCCTGATAAATCAAATATTTCAATCCTTAAGTTTCTCACATCTTGTTTACCCGAATAATTCAGTTGATTTGAAACAAGGCTTGGATAAAAGCTGATGAATTTGTCCATGGATTTATGTTCATCAATTGCACTTTGCTGGCCACCAACAACAATATCGGAAAAATGGCCCCTTGCATCCCGCAAGCCGTCTTTTGCATAATAGCTCAGTTTTATCGTCCCGAATTCAGGTGCAAGCTCATAGGGCAACTGATAATCAAACGCAAACTGCCCGTTGATAATCCCAAGCTCAAATTCGGCCATCACGCTGTCCTGAACAACAAACCCCACAACATAACTGCTTTGATCATTGCCCAATGTGGAATCGATCCTTGCCCTTTCATAAACTTTCACTTTCATCAACCCACTGAAACTATAAATAGTGCTCCCATCCTTATCGGTCAGGTAGCCGGAAGCAACAATGTGTTCACCGGGATTAAGGGTGTCCAAAGGTTCTGTGGTGGCAATCCCATTTACTGCTTCGGTCACAATGGTATTTTCAGGGATCGCAAGCCGCATGGACGGATCGCCAAACAAAACCCATTTTTTGCCATTTTCCCCTGTATTGGATACTTGTTTAGCAACTTTCAACAATTCTCCCAGACCTTGTTCAGGGTTATCCAATAAAGCATTATAAAAATTCTGGTTAAGTTTTTTGTTCCCTCCGGCATAAGTTGCCCTGTTTGGGGAAATAACCGCCGACATTCCACGACCCTCCATCAATACAGACTCTTCACCTAAAGAATATCTACCCGGATCGTCGAAATGTGCAAAATCAGCAGTGGCAGTTAAAAACAGAGGATAATAATCCAAATTTTCCCAGTTGTCCAAATCATCCCAGGTAAGGACTTCTTCATGGGAAAGCCCATTGTACGAACCATGCCCAACATAATTGACGATGAGTGCCCCGTCATTTATTTTATCGGTGATGGCCTGGTTAACCTCGGGGTAAAAACCGCCATCCGGGCCGGATTGTTTCTCGTAAGCATCAAGGTATATCTTTGAAAGATTATAGGTCTTGTCGCCTATATCGATTATTTCGGCCAATTCCTCGGTATCACTAAAATGCAGGTTCCCATCACCATCGTCTGCAATCAAAGTCAATTCATTTCTCCAGTTTCCAAACGCTAATTCGCTGGATGAATAGTGGATTATCTTTTCAACTACAGTATTTGCCTCCTGAACCGTTTTCACTGGCAAACGACCTGTCGCAATTTGGGGTTGGTTCACAAGATTGAAAATACTGTAATAATCATCGGTACAATAAGAAGCCACCTCGTTTAAAGAAGCTTGGGATTCCCATACAGGAACAAAGTTGTTTTCGCTATCATCCGTATTTTTGTAATCATAGCAGCCGTCCCCAAACAACAAAAGATACTTCGGGTATTCGCCATTTGATTTTTCGTACAGGTATTCCATGAAATCACGTATGGCCGTAATATCCTGGGACCCGGATGAAAACTCATTGTAAATCTCTTCGGGTGTGACAACGAAAACAGCAAGGCCATCATTATCCTCCCGAAAGTCGGCCAGTTCTTGTGCTTGTCCCGCAAAACCCTCATAAGAAACGATAATCATATCCATATCTTCAAGCGCATATAGGTTTTGGTTTTCAACAGCCCCGACAAATCCGGGCGAATAGAATTGGCTATTGTCGAAAACAACAAACTCCAACAGACTATCGGTTTCGAGGGTGAATTTTGCCTTGCCGCCTGAAAATTCATAATCAATTGAGGCCGGGTCAATGGGATTGGTAATGTTCCAAATATCGACACCCGGATTATCTGTTGTTACCTGAAATTCCGTCACCTTTCCTTCACCGATCGAACCCACATCCCTGAATTGCATTTGCCCGCTTTCAAAAACACTCAGGCGGTGTGCATTGAAAACAAAATAATCTAACCAACCTACCGCAGTATCATTTGGCTTATCATAGGAAATAACAAGATTCTGCATATCCACATCGGCAAAATAGGTTGTGGAACCTTCTTTTGTTTTTGCGTAATCAGAATAAGGCATTCCAGAAATAGTAGGCATTCCAAGTGACAAAATATCCTGTCCGTTTATTTCAAAACCAAAATGGCTTGCCAGGCTTGATCTTGCCAAAACCGATGTTGCAAAATTAACCGG
>JAJRTT010000438.1 GCA_024278155.1 Bacteroidota bacterium
GGAAACTGAAGATGATTACCTGGAAAGCCGGAAAGAGATTTTGGTCAATGAGGATGTCCATATCAGCTTGGCCGCGCCCCGAAAATCAATGACAGGTTATTTCTTTAAGAATTCGGTGGCCGATGAAATGATCTTCGTCCATAAAGGGGAAGGGACTTTGAAAACCATGTTCGGCAATCTCGAATTTTCTTACGGCGACCATCTGATAATCCCAAGGGGGATAACTTATCAACTCGAATTTAAAAATTCAGATAACAGGTTATTTATCGTGGAATCTTTCAGTCCGATAAGGTTTCCGAAAAGATATATGAACAGGGTCGGGCAACTGCTGGAACATTCCCCCTTTTACGAACGTGATATCAGGAAACCTGAAAACATGGAAACCCATAAAGAAATGGGCGATTTCCTCGTGAAGATGAAACGGGGGGATTTGATCTTCCCATATCATTATGCTTCACATCCTTTTGACCTCGTGGGCTGGGACGGGTTTCATTATCCCTATGCGCTTTCCATCCACGATTTTGAACCACTCACCGGGCGTATCCACCAACCACCGCCCATCCATCAAACTTTTGAAGCAGCGGGATTTGTCACGTGTGCTTTTGTACCAAGGTTATACGACTATCATCCCGATGCCATTCCGGCACCCTACCACCACAGCAACGTGGATGCCGATGAGGTCTTGTATTATGTGGATGGCGATTTTATGAGCCGCAACGATATCGAACAAGGGCAAATCACTTTGCACCCGATCGGTGTTCCACATGGACCGCACCCGGGCGCAATCGAGCGCAGCATTGGGAAAAAGGAGACAAAGGAACTGGCCGTTATGGTGGATACTTTCAAACCTTTGCACATAACCAAATATGGGGCAGGGATTGAGGTGAAGGATTATTGGAAGTCGTGGATACTGGAGTAGAAGTTAAACGTTATAAAGTTAGGGGTTTTGAGATTGCAATTCATTTGTAAAACCAAAAATCATATTTACTTTTTAACGCCTAACGCTTAACTATTTAACCTCTGATTTTTACCCTACTAACTTTTTAATATTTAAAACATAATTTAAAAAACGACACAACACCTACAAACATGAACAATTCATTTTTACCGATTTTCGGAACTGATTTCGTAGAATTTTATGTGGGCAATGCCAAGCAGGCGGCCTACTTTTACCAAACAGCTTTTGGGTTTCAACCATTGGCATACAGTGGCCTGGAAACCGGGGACAAAGAAAAGTCATCCTATGTACTTCGTCAGGGAAAAGCAACACTTGTACTCACGGCATCCCTTTCGCCCGATTCTTATGTTGGCGAGCACCAAAAAAAGCATGGCGATGGCATCAAATTCATTGCCCTTTGGGTGGAGGATGCACGGAAGGCCTTTGAGGAAACCACAAAGCGCGGGGCCAGGCCGTATCTGGAACCTATGGTTTTGAACGATGAAAACGGCGAAGTGGTAAAATCCGGGATATACACCTATGGTGAGACAGTCCACCTTTTTATCGAAAGAAAAAACTACAAAGGGACATTTATGCCGGGCTTTGTTGATTGGAACCCGGAATATAAACCGGAAGAGTTGGGATTTAAGTATGTTGACCATCTTGTGGGAAATGTGGACTGGAACGAAATGGACAAGACCGCACAGTTTTATTATGACGTGATGGGCTTCAAGAAATTCGCTTCTTTTGATGACACAGATATTTCAACGGAATATACAGCTTTGCAATCCACCGTTGTGGCCAATGAAAACGAAAGGATCAAATTCCCGATAAACGAGCCGGCCAAAGGCTTGAAGAAATCTCAGATCGAGGAATACATTGATTTTTATGGAGGGCCTGGCGGACAACATATCGCCCTGGCAACCGGTGATATAATCCATACGGTTTCCGAATTGAAAAAGCGCGGTGTTGAATTCTTATATGTGCCCGATGATTATTACGATTCCGTTTCCGAAAGGGTCGGGAAAATAGATGAGGATTTACAGGTTCTTAAAAGCCTCGGAATCCTTGTTGACAAAGACGACAAAGGTTATTTATTGCAGATTTTCACCAAACCGGTTGAGGACCGCCCGACATTCTTCTTTGAAATTATCCAACGAAAAGGAGGGGAATCCTTCGGAAAAGGGAATTTCAAGGCTTTGTTCGTTTCCATTGAGAAAGAGCAGGAAAGAAGGGGGACCTTGTAGATTGAATTACTTATGAGGTCATTGCAATGAACCATCTGATAAAGATAATGCCGGCGTTCAAAAGCAATCTGTGTTATATATTTCTAAGCAGGATTAATTCAGATTGGCACGAAACCCCCAAACACAATCCAGCCTATCAGTTTCTCGCAATGACGTTTATTATTTAACAACATCCACATTAAAAATGACAATGATAAAAGCAAACAACCCAAAATTAAAATCCTGGCTGAACGTTGATAAAAACAGCGACTTCCCTATCCAAAACATCCCATTTGGGGTTTTTAAGGGAAAAGATGGAAATACAAGATGTGCTTCTCGAATTGGTGATTTCGTTATCGATCTTTATGCCCTGGCCAATCTGGGTTATTTTAAGGATATTGGTTTGGACAAAGAAATTTTCAACAAAAATGTCCTGAACGATTTCATGGCCCTTGGAAAACCTATTTGGAGAAAAACAAGGGACAGGGTTTCAGAAATATTCGAAGAGAGCAATTCCGGGCTAAGGAACAATGATGCGCACAAAGCAGAAATCGTTTTTCCGCTTTCCGAAGTTGAAGTAATGATGCCCGTGCATATTGGGGATTACACCGATTTTTATTCCAGCGAAGGCCATGCGACCAATGTGGGAACGATGTTCCGCGACCCGGCAAACGCCCTCTTCCCAAACTGGAAACACCTACCGGTTGGTTATCATGGAAGGAGTTCGTCCATTGTGGTTTCCGGGACAAACATCCACCGCCCCAAAGGACAAACAAAGCCCAATGATGCGGACGAACCTGTATTTGGCCCGTCACGGCTTTTTGATTTTGAATTGGAGATGGCCTTTGTCACCGGGAAAGAAACAAAATTGGGCGAAAGCATCACAACGGCAAATGCCGAAGACTATATTTTCGGGATGGTTATTTTCAACGACCTTTCCGCAAGGGATATCCAGAAATGGGAATATGTGCCACTGGGGCCCTTCCTAAGCAAAAACTTTGGTTCTGTGATTTCCCCATGGATCGTTACCCTCGATGCTTTGGAGCCGTTCCGTGTAAAAGGGGAAACCCAAAAACCCGAAGTGCTTCCCTATCTTCAATTTGAAGGGGACAAAAACATCGACATCAACCTTGAGGTTTACCTGAAACGAGAAGGCGGTCAGGAACACAGGCTTTGCCGGTCGAATTACAAATACATGTACTGGAACATGAACCAGCAATTGGCACATCAAACGGTAAACGGCTGCAATATCAATGTGGGCGACATGTACGCCTCAGGGACAATCAGCGGCCCTACACCGGATTCATATGGATCGATGCTGGAACTATCGTGGGGCGGGAAAAAACCTATCACTTTGCCCGATGGGACCGAAAGGAAATTCATCAACGATAACGATACC
>JAJRTT010000439.1 GCA_024278155.1 Bacteroidota bacterium
AATAATAAAAATTTATCCGTGGCGGAATCGTGGTTTTTTTATATGGATTCCGCTACGGATAAAAATTTATCCGTGGCGGAATCGTATCTTTTTTATGTGGATTCCGCTATGGATAAATGGGTTTCCTTTCTTTTTTTTGTTCATAATTCTTTTAATATCTTGCTCTTGTTTGCCATCAAGTGTACTATTGCTTCCATTAATTTTGAAACTTCAATAAATGCCATGGAAAAGAAAATTATCATCAAGGAAATCAAGGCACGCTGCAATGATGCCGAAAAAATCAGGGAGATATTAAAATTGCATAAAGCCCGTTTTGTTGGAGTTGACAAGCAAACGGATACTTATTTCAATTGCAACAATGGAAGATTGAAGCTCCGTGAGGGCAATATCGAAAATACATTGATCCATTATAAACGTGAAAACCAGGCAGGGCCAAAAACTTCAAAGGTTGATCTCTACAAACCCAATGACGGAAGCTCTTTGCGAACAGTCTTGAAAGAAGCGCTCGATGTTTTGGTGACTGTGGACAAGAGCCGTGAAATTTATTTTGTGGATAATATAAAATTCCATATCGATACTTTAAAAGCCTTGGGTACTTTTGTCGAAATAGAAGCCATTGATGAAACGGGCGAAAAGGGGGAAGCCGCATTACAACGGCAGTGCGAAACCTATTTGGACCTGTTTGGGATAAACGAAAACGACCTGGTTCCCGTTTCTTATAGTGACATGGTTCTGGAATTGAACAAATGATAATCAGCTTGCAGGTTTGTTTCAACCTAAAAACAGCCTCAACGCATAACAATTAACGCATAACAATTAACGCATAACAATTAACGCATAACACATAACGCATAACACATAACGCATAACACATAACGCATAACACATAACGCATAACACATAACGCATAACACATAACGCATAACGCATAACACATAACCTTTAACCTATTAACCTTTTAACGCATAACTATCAACCCCAATGAAAATTTTTAGAATACTTCCTTTTTTATTTTTAATTATCGCTTCCACATTATTTGCCGCGGAACCTCGGTATTTGAGTGTGAAACCTGCTTCGGGGGAAGGGGCATATGCACTTTTGAAAAAATACAGATTGGCCCCTGTGGGCTGTAACCTGAAAACCTTTAAGGAAATAAACAAGCTGGGTGATGACCTTGTTTTGGTGCAAGGGAAATCCTACAAACTGCCCATTTTCGTCTATCAATACAATGCAACGAGTATCCGTTCCACGATTGGCAGAAATGATTGGGACCTGGCAAAGGCCATTCAGCTTTACAATGAAGATATGAACAAAAAGGGGATCAAGAAAAAGGATTACCGCGATGACAATGTACTTTGGGTGCCCTATGAATATCTGAATTGTTTTGAAGGGGGCAAAAAAGAAACGGTCGAAAAAAAGGAAAAGCTTTATCCCATTTTTGGTGGAAAATACCAGAAGATAGATGTGAAGGACAAAAAGCTGGCGAACTGTGTTTATTATATCATTGGTGGCCATGGTGGCCCCGATCCGGGAGCGCAGGGGAAATATAAGGGGCATACCCTTTCCGAAGATGAATACGCTTATGACATTGCTTTGCGCTTGGCACGCGATTTATTGGAGCACAGTGCCATTGTCCATGTGATAGTTCGCGACCCCAATGATGGGATCAGGGACGGGATGATCCTGAAGTCGGACAAGGATGAGGTTTGTTGGAAAAACCAGAAAATCCCACTTAACCAGGTGAAAAGGTTGAACCAGCGCAGTTATGCCGTTAACGACCTGTATGCAAAATATAAAAAGCAGAAAGTGAAGAAGCAGCGCTTGATTATTTTGCATGTCGATTCGAGGGGAAAAGGGCAAAGGTTGGATATGTTTTTTTATCACAGTCCCAAGAGCAAGACCGGGGAAAAACTGGCCACTACCCTTAGGAACACCATTGAGGCGAAATATGCCCAACACCAGAAAAGCCGGGGTTATTCGGGAACCGTGGAGTCCCGTAACCTGCATGTCCTCCGCAAGACACATCCCGTGGCCGTATTTATCGAACTAGGGAACATCCGCAACCCGCAAGATCAAAAACGGTTTATATTGGAAGATAACCGTCAGGCCGTGGCCAATTGGCTCACTGAAGGTTTGTTAAAGGAGGATTGATCCTTATTTCAAATGGCCTTCCCTTAATGATTTCAGTAAAATAAGGTTTGATGGGGCTTGTGTCAACAATCCAATGCAATGGATTTGGTTTATCTACCCATTGATCTTGTCCACTTTGTCCTTGCCCACATAAATTTCCATGTCTGGGATTTTTTCGGTGGATTTCATCAGCCCGAACATCATGATGATGCTGGTAACAAGGATCACGAAAAACAAAACGCCTTCGCTTATCAGCCCAATGCTATACTTTTCGGGGATGGCGTAAAATAGGAGGATGGTAATCAGGCCACGGGGTGCTATGAACAGTTCGGGGTATAGATTCCGCTTGGCCAAAAACCGTAGATAGAGGTAGCGGATGCCATATAAAATACCTACAATGATGGAACCGGTAATGGCAATCCTGAAATCATACAGTAGCGCAAAACTCACAGAACAACCAAAAATGAAGAAGAAAAAAGTGCGTATCAAAAATGCCGATTCGTTGGTAATAAGCCGGAAACGGTCGATTCCCAACCTCAGCTTGCCCATATCAATGTAGGTGTTCAGTTTTTCGTTTCTCACTAAACGGATATTGTTGAGGAACAGCCCGAAAAACAATATCAGCAGGAGTGATGAAAGATGAACCAGTTTTCCAAAGGCATACAACATGATCAAAACAGCGAGCATCAGGAAAAACTTTATGTTCAGGGTTGTTTTGTTTATGAACAAGAGGATCAAAGCCGTGAAAATCACCGAAACGGAAACGATGATAAGGAAGTCGGCGCCCAGCCAGAAAATACTCTCCTTTTGAAAAGTCTCGTTGCTCACCACAATGTTGAAAAAAAGGATGCCGAGGATATCGGAAAAAATGGACTCGTAAACGATAAACTCTTTCTTGTCCTCTTCCATTTGTTTCACGCTGGGGATGGCTATGGCACTGCTTATCACCGCAAGGGGGATGGCGTTCACGAGGCAAATATGAAAAGTGAATTCGCTGTAAACAAGCTGTATCCCACCGGCAATGTAAAAAGCCGATACCATTAAAATCACCAGGGCCGAAAAAAAGGATTTCAAGATTAACCGAATTTTGTCCCTTCGGATTTCCAGTTCCAGGGAACCTTCCAGAACAATCAATATTACCCCTACGATCCCTAAAAACTGCAAGCCGGGTTTTGTTTCGGGCAATTGATATCCCATTTGGCCGTATATTGCCGTAAAGCCCATGCCCGTGAACAGCAGCAGTAAAACCGAGGGGATTTTCGTTTTTGCCGCAATGGCATTGTACAAATACGAAAGTATCACCAGTAGGCTGATCCCGATTATCAAGATGTAAGGGTTGTCGAACATGCGAGTAAGTTTTGTTGTGCAATGATAGGAAATTTTGGGGAATATCGTTTTTTCGTGAACCAACAATAAATTGCACCAACTTCCCGGACAGCGGATGTTTGGCCTGCGGTAGGCAATATGCAGTCTGCAAAAAGGCTTGCTTCTTAAACCCCGTATCTTTAGGGTCTGAGCCCTTAGTCCGGCCCAGCCTTAAGATTCCTGGTCCACTGTCTATTTGCCAACTGCCGGCTTTGTATTTCAAACTTCTTTCTTTTTTTCAATCTTCCACCAAAAAGGTTTTTCCATTGAGGATAACCCCTTTCGTGTTATAAACACAAAATATTTAATAATTATTTGCAATTTCTTCCGAATGCTCTCGTTTGTGTGCTACTTTTGCCAAATCAAATAAATTGCCGTGGAAAAGATCACCTCCTTTCTGAAAAACAAATATAAGGTTGCCCTCACGGCTTTCTTTATCTGGGTAATGTTTTTCGACAGCAACAACATGATTTCCCAGTTTCGTCTTGTTTTCAACCTGGACGATTTGAAGAAGCAAAAGGCTTTTTACCTCGATGAAATCAAAAAGGACAGCACCGCCCTTTATGTCCTGAGGCATGATACGGCCAGTCTTGAAAAATTTGCCCGCGAAAATTACCTGATGAAAAGGGACAACGAAGATATTTTCCTGATCGTGGAAGATAAGAAATAGGCCTCAGCTCAGTTCCCCCAAAATCATTTTATTATATTGGAAATTGCTTTTGAGTAACATTCCCCCAAATAAAGCGTCCTATCATAAAAAGTAAAAAGCTTAAATCAACTTAAGAGTTTAGTCTAAAAAGCAAAAATCAACGAAACTTTACATTATGAGAACGACATTATTTATTTCTGTTTTATTTCTCCTGATCAGCACATTAAGTTATGCGCAGGAAAACAAATATTCATTTGAAGAAAAGTATGATATTTCTTCACCGGCAAACCTTGAAATCACAATCAGTGATGGGGATGTCGTTGTGCATCCGGGCGATGATGGGACAATAAAGGTTTTTTATATTGTTCGGAAAAAAGGCATCTTTGTGAATATGTCAAGAGAAGACTTAGAAGAGTACGTGGTTATCACGGTTGAGCATGATGCAAAACTGTTGGCTATTTCCGTTAAGAACAAAAGCACCTACAATTGGCGAAACCAATATGATGTTTCCTTTGAGATATATGCCCCGGTCCAAACTTCTTGCTTTCTAAAAACCTCGGATGGGGATATCGTGTTGTCAGGATTAAATGCCAATCAGAAATGCCGGACAAGTGATGGCGATATCAGAGTTAAAAAGATTAATGGGAAAGTGGAATTGGTAACTTCCGACGGGGATATTGATGTATCTGGAATTAACGGCGATTTAATTGCTGAAACCAGTGATGGTGATATCGATGCCGAAGACATTGAAGGTGCTTTGCAAATGGTGACCAGCGATGGCGACATCGAGATGAAAAGCGTTGTTGGAGCTATTTCCGCCATTACTTCCGATGGGGATATTGAATCAATAGATTGTTCCGGTTCAATGGATGCCTCCACCTCCGATGGCGATATCCAGGGTAATTTCCTGAAAATAACGAATAAGCTTTCCTTTACAACTTCCGATGGGGATATTCATATCGCAATTCCCAAAGGACCGGGATATAACGTGAAAATGAAAGGTGGAACACTAAGGGCTCAAATGACGGATTTCACCGGGAAAAACAGTGAACACCACATTGAAGGTGAAATTAACGGAGGCGGAATCCCTGTTGAGCTTATTACCACCGATGGGACGATTGCCCTTTCATTTGAATGATTTGCAAGCATCGTCCTACTGGTGCTGTATGGGTTTTTATTGTTCCCCATTAATGATTTGTTGTACTTCGTCAATGCTCATCAGCCGGATAATGATTTCGGTTTGGGGTTTTCCGATCCTGAATTTACAATCCTCGAATTTTACGGGGCGTTCCTTGAAGTTGGGTTTTCCCGATAAACCGAAAGGCTCGGAAGTTCGTGTTAACCTGTTTTTGTCGAATTCCAGGTTTGTGTTCTCGTCCTGGAAAAGGGATATGGCATAATCACCGTAAGGGACATCGGCGAAATAAAGGCTCACGGTATCTGCATCCGCAGCATGGAATGCCTTTTTGAAGAAGTACTCCTTTTCTTTGGGGAAACCATCTTCATCGTTCCATAAAAGTGTCCTGATTACCCCCTCATGGTTTTTAATGTTTGTTACCCTCACATGGAGGGTTGCCGTTTGCGATGTTGCTTTTTGAATTGGGAACAACATGGCCAAAACCACAAGGGAAACAGTTAACATGGTTTTGAGGATTATCATAGTAAACTTCTACTTGCTTTGGATAAAAATGGTTTCGGAAATACTTTCGGCCCGGGCCGAAAAATAACCAAGGGCTTCGGGCTGGATATTGTTTTCGGGGTTTGCGGGTGCCGCCTGTGCCGGGCCGGGATCGCTCCCCGAAAGCTTATCCAGTTCTGAATAATAGTCATAGGTGCTTTTGTCAATGCTAAAGAGTTTAACCCTGAACCTGGAATTGGGAACAAGTGAATTACGGTAAAGAACATAATTTACAATGCCCTGCGTACCTGATTCGTCAGAAAACAGATAATAGATCCCATCGGTCACCATTTGCCCGTCCACTTCCAGCATAACCCGGTAATAGTTGCCGGTTTCGGGCGGGTCAGTAAAAGTTACGATTGCCCGGTATCCTTCAGGTGCGAACAATGTTTCAGGGCTGTACTGATAATAGGCCGAATCGATCATTACTATTTCCGGCATTTGCGAAAAGGCCGAATAATGCTTCCCGCTCGTACTAACTTCCAAATGACAGGTTTGCCCAGGCCGGATGGTTTGCCCGAAACCCTCATAGACCCCTGGATTGATTTCCGTTAGCATTTGCTTGGATTCGCTGTCCACGGTCAAAAATATTTCTGCACCTGCTGTTTTTTCAAATCCGTCCGAGTTATAGTAACCGCCCGAATAGCTTAGCAGCACCTTGGTTGTTTGGGTGGTGCCGTTGGTTGTTGCTTCTATCACGATTTGTGGTTCTGCGTTCTCCAGTTCAAAATCAATTACCTTTTCGCAGGAGGTGAGTACCGAAAACAGGATAGTTGCCGTGATTAGTTTTTTCATATGTTAAAAATTGCCACGAACCTGCCCGCCATATATCCCTGTCAGGCTGGTGCACGAATGTTTTTTCAAATCATGCCCTGTGTGTGTTATTATTAATTATGCGTGTTTCATTGTTCTAAAACTTAAAATTAAACGTTATCGAAGGTACAACTTTGAACAAGGTTAGCTGGACAGCTTCGCTCTTAGTTGGGTCTTCCCTGTTTTGCCGGAATTCGATGGAATAGGCGTTCTCACGGGAATACAGGTTGTAAACCGAGAAAACCAAATTGGACTCGAAACGCCCTTTTTTCTTGAAGTCCCAAGTTGCCGATACATCCATTCGGTGATAATCTGGCATACGGTAACCATTCCTTTCGGTATAAAGGTTGACGGCCTGCCCTTCGATTTCATATTTCCCGCTGGGGAAAGTAGCTGCATTGCCTGTGTAATAAACCCAGGAAGCCGAAAGTGCCCATTTCGTGTTGATGGCATATATGGCGACCAGGGAAAAATCGTGGCGCCTGTCCTGACGGGCAGGAAAAACCTCGCCATTGTTTATTTTATCGAATTGTTTTTCGGTTTTCGACCAGGTGTATGAAACCCAACCCGTGAGCTTGCCGGAATTCTTTTTCAACATAAATTCGATACCGTACGACCATCCTTCCCCAAA
>JAJRTT010000440.1 GCA_024278155.1 Bacteroidota bacterium
ACAAACTGCGATGCCTGCAACAGCGATTTAAAGGTCCCCGTATCCAGCCAGGCTGTTCCCCGGTCGAGACGGCCCACCTTTAACTTGCCTAATTTCAAATAATATTTGTTCACATCGGTGATTTCGTATTCGCCACGGGCGCTGGGCTTTAGGCTTTTTGCCACATCCACAACCGTATTGTCGTAAAAATACAAACCGGGAACCGCATAATTGGATTTAGGCTGTTTGGGTTTTTCCTCAATGGAAACGGCCACATCATTTTCATCAAATTCCACTACTCCGTACCTTTCCGGATCGCGTACATGGTATGCGAACACAACACCGCCGTCAGGGTCATTGATCCCCGTCAACAGTTTTTCCATTCCCGAACCGTAAAAAATATTGTCCCCGAGGATAAGTGCTACTTTATCCTTGCCAATGAATTCTTCACCAATCACAAATGCCTGTGCCAGACCGTTGGGGTTTTCCTGAACGGCATATTCAAAGTTACAACCCAGTTTTCTCCCATCGCCCAACAATCTCCGAAAAGCAGGCGTATCCTCTGGAGTGGAAATTATCAAAATTTCCCTTATACCTGCCAACATTAAAATAGAGAGCGGATAATAGATCATGGGTTTGTCATAAATTGGCATCAACTGCTTGCTAACTGCAAGCGTTAATGGATGAAGACGTGTACCGGCTCCCCCGGCGAGGATGATTCCTTTCATATATTTAAGATTCTGGTTCTACTGCCATTTTATTGGGTAATAATATTTTCAATCTGTTATAATAACCTTATGTTAATGCTTCAATTCCCGTACGTACGGGAAAGCATTGTGACATTAGTTGTTTTTATCACATTTTCTTGTTTTTTACTAAATTCGCAGTAGCACCAAGATTTTAATAACCCCAAAACAATTCGTAATACTTTATAATTTATTTCCTTGAAGTGGTATATACATATCCTAAACTTCCTATCAGGCCGAACCCCTTGTATCAAGCTGTTCAATTTCCAGGTCGGCCAATTCGATATCCTCTTCCTCGTCAAAAATCTCCAACAGGGGCTCTTTGAACCTTCGCGTTGTAATCCGTTGGTCAAGTGTGAGAATGAGCGATGGCAACAGGAACAGGTTTGAGAATAAAGCCACCAACAACGTAAAAGCGATCAAATAACCCATGGCTTCCGTTCCGCCAAAAGTGGACAAGGTAAAAATGATAAATCCAAAGAACAAAACAATGGACGAATAAATCATGCTAAAGCCTGTTTCACTAAGTGCAGCAATGGCCGATGCTTTAATATCCCAGTTGTTCAACTTTAATTGCAAACGATAACGCGAGAGGAAATGGATGGCATTGTCAACGGAAATCCCCAGTGCAATACTAAAAATCAACACCGTGGATGGTTTTATGGAAATCCCTGTAAAGCCCATCATTGCAGCGGTCATCAACAGCGGGATAATATTGGGGACCAAGGAAATCAAAATCATCCGGATGGAGGTAAACAGCAAAGCCATTAAAATGGTAATAATCACCAATGCCAGCAACAAACTCGTGAACAGGTTGTTCACAAGGTATTTGGTCCCTTTCAGGAAAACAAGACTGGTACCGGTCAACTGCACATTGAATTTTTTTGGCGGGAATATTGAATCTATCCTCGGTTTCAGCTCATCCTGTATCCTTTGGATTTCATAGGTCCCGATATTGGCCATCTGCGCACTGATCCGAGTGTACCGTAAAGTGGAATCCACGAAAGAGTTCATGATGGTTTTCTTTCCCTTTTTCATTTTGGGGGCATAGGAAAAGATAAAATCCTTCTCCTGGTTGTTCGGCAAACTGTACATGGATTCTTTCCCACCGTAAAAAGCCTGTTTTGAAAACTTGACCACCTCGGCAATGGAAAGCGGCTTTGACAATTCGGGGTATTGCGCCAAGACTTTTTCCAGTTTATCGATCCTCTTTATGGTGGAAAGCTTCATGACCCCTTTCCGTTTTTTCGTATCTATGGAAATCTCCAAGGGCATAACCCCTTTGAAATTCTTTTCAAAAAACATTAAATCCTGGTACAAAGGGTCTTTGTGTGGGATATCATCAACAATGCTCCCGGTTGTCTTTAGTTTCAACATCCCGAACACTGAAGCCACCAACAACACCATAGTAGTGATATAAATGGTCTTACGGTAATTCTGTACAATGTAAACAACCCGTTTTACGATCCATTGAACCATACCTTTATCAAGATGTTTGACATGCCTTGCTTTTGGGGGCGGCAAATAGCTGAAAAATATCGGGATAAGCATCAACGACAAGATATAGGCCGCCAGAATACTCAGGGAGGCCACGATCCCGAACTCAACGAGCAATTTGTTCCCGGTAACGATAAAGGCCGCAAAACCCGCTGCCGTTGTTGCATTGGTGAGCAGGTTGGCACTTCCGATACGCTGGACAACCCTGGAAAGTGAACGCACCTTGTTCCCATGGCTCTTAAACTCGGAATAATATTTATTCAACAAAAAGATACAATTCTCAACCACGATCACCATCAGCAGGGGCGGGAAAATACCGGTGAGCATAGTAATCTTATATCCCAACAACGACATGGTGCCAATTCCCCAAATAATACTGATAATGACAATGAGCATGGGATAGAACATCGCCTTGAACGACCTGAAAAAAAGCAGTAATATAACCGAGGCAATGATCAGGGCCAGTTTTACGAAGAACAAAAGTTCCTCTTCCAGTTTCTTGGATGTGATGATTCGGATATAGGGCAAGCCCGAATAATGTGGTTTTAGGTTGTACTTGGCACCAAACTTATCCGACAGCCCCGTAATGGAATTGACCAGGTTTATCCTGTTCTTATTGTTCAGCTTTGCCTGTTCCAGGGTAATGGCCATAAGGAAAACATGGTTCTCCTTATTATACAGCAAACCATTGTAAAACGGAAGGGAATAAACCAATTTGCGCACACTGTCAACCTGCGATTGCCTTGTGGGCACTTCATCGATCACAGGTTTAAAATCAAACTTCTTGACAGCCGTGTCCTTGGTAAGGTAAAACAGGCGGGGAACAGAAATAACCTCCTCCACCCCATCAATGTCTTTGATGGCATACGTGAGCTTATAATAATCGGAGAACTTGTTCAGCTCAAAAAAGCCTTTATCCTGAAAACCGATAAACAACACGCTTCCATCCTGTCCAAAACGCTCCTTGAACTCTTTATAAACGATACTGGCCGTATCGGAAGCGGGCAAAAGACTGGCAAACTCATAGGACATTTTCACTTGAGTGGCCTGATAAGCCATGAAAACCGTAATCAACAAGATCGCAATCAGGTTGCCAAGGCGGTTACGCAAAATATGTCGAACGATATATACCCACATAATTTAAAGGAGTGCAAAAGTAACACATTCTATCTTTTGTATTTTTTTTATTTTAATAACGCAGGCCCCAGCCTTAAAAGGCTGGGAAATTCATCTCAAACCTACCAAATTCCGCATGAGTTACCATGCCCTTCAGGGCATTCTCCTTCAGGGCGTGGATTAAGGCTAATAATACCAATCCAGGATTTTGTTCAAGTCAAACTCCTCCGGGTTTTTCACATAATGGCGGGCAGCATCATAATCCGCTTCATGGATATAGTGCATATTGTGCTTAAAGACCAATTCCGATTTCTGGCATTCAACATCCACAAGGCGGGGCTTTACTTTCCCGTTTTCATCTTCCACATCTTTCAAATACAATGGATGGATATCGCCTTTTGGGTCGGAAGTGACCATACAACCTGTTTTGCCTTCGTCAAAAAGCTTTTTCACACCTATGCCAAGCAGGGAACAATAGAGCAAATCAAAAGCGGTGGGGATAATGCAGCGCAGTTCGTAACCCAGTTCTACCGGACGGCTTTTTATATTGATGTCCAGTTCTTTCAATTTCCGCTGAACCAGCATATTGAAGATATGTGCCTTGCTCACGTTCCCCAGTTCCGGGTGACCATGGTCATCATAGGTGAAATTAATCCCGGTGGCCTCGATTTCGGTATTGGTCATAAAATGGAAAACCCCTTCGGAAATGATAACGGCCCCATAATGGATCCCGAGTATTTTCCTTTTTATCATGGACGAAATGACCAGGTTCACGATCCGGTCAAAGGATGGCCTGGTTTTATTGAACATTT
The DNA here is from genome assembly GCA_024278155.1 of Bacteroidota bacterium. Taxonomy (GTDB): domain Bacteria; phylum Bacteroidota; class Bacteroidia; order Bacteroidales; family JAADJA01; genus JAADJA01. The sequence goes on from JAJRTT010000440.1 coordinate 4,151, forward strand.
CCGGGATAATGATCATCGGGTAATGGCAAGCGGCCCCGATCCCAAAAGCAAGGTGACCGGCTTCGCGGCCCATGGCCGAAACCACAAACCAGTTGCCACTTGTGCGGGCATCTTCATACACCGTGGATGCTATTTTTACCCCGGCCTCTTTCGCCGACTCATAACCAAAAGTTGGTGTCCCTTCAGGGAGCGGCAGGTCATTGTCAATGGTTTTCGGGACATGGATGTTCTGAATGCTGATGTTGTTTTGGTTCAGGAATTTGGAAATCCGGTTGGCCGTGGAAGCTGTATCGTCACCACCAATCGTTACCAACAACTTCACATTGTTGTTGACAAACAAATCGGTACGGAATTCATTGTCTTTAGGTTTAAAGCGGCTCATTTGCAAAAACGATCCCCCCTGGTTCATGATTTTATCACAGGTGATAAAATCAAAATCAAACAAATCGGGCTTATGGGCAAACAGGCCTTTATATCCTTCATGGACACCGATAACGCGGTAGCCGTCTTTCAAAAACACTTTGGCCACAGAGGCTATAACCGTATTGATGCCGGGAGCAGGACCGCCGCCGGCAATTATTGCAATGGATTTTTTCATAAAATTATCTTTAAAAATTGAGTTGGTAAAAATAGTTGGTTTTTTTGTTTTGGGGATATTTTGTTTTTTTGAGTTGACTGTTAAAACAGTTTATGTCTGATACCATTACAGATTGAATCTGTGATGGACTGGTAAAAACAATGCAATTTTTGGTTTCAGGATATTTATTGGGAATGTGGAAATGATGCTACGGAAGAATGCCAGCTCTTTCGGATTTGCAATCCGAAAGTAATTATTTGGGGATATTCAATCCCCTTTTTTGCGTAGAAACTGGATTGAAAGTCCTTTGATTATTGGTTCTGGATTGCACCTGCCTGCCAGTTACCTGCCGAAAAAGGGCAGTCAGGAATCAGGAACAGTAAGGGGCAAAATCATATTTACTTAACAATCAATCTTTTTACCCCTGACATTCCCTTATCATTTGAAATCCTGATTATATAAATATCTGGTTGCAGGCCACTAACATCATATTCAAAAGAATCAATGTTTACATATCTTTTTTGGGTCACAATTTGTCCCTGTGAGTTGATCAATTCAAATTTCAGGTTGGAATTATGCCCGGGCAGGCTTATTCTGAACAATGAGTTTACCGGGTTTGGATACACAGAGAACAAGAGCGGGTTTTCGCTTTCTTGCACAGAGCCTCCCAAATCAATTGCATACAAGTCAATATTATCAATCATCCAACCCTCCCTGTTTTCCTCGATACTGTCTGATAAAAAATTAAATCTTATAATCATTGTATCCCCGATCAGTTCATTTGATTTAATCTTGATTTCATGCCAGGCAAACCACGTTGTCTGCCATTCCTGTGAAAAACCCGAGAACCCGGGCTCACCATTAAATAAAGTATCGGAATGCTTATAAAGATTTTCGTTTTCGAATTCGACTCCAACACTTGGGTCATAAACCGTATCGTTGATAATATTCATCCAGGTATTTCCATTATCGTAGGAAACGCTTATATAGCCTCCGTCTTTTAATGTATCCGTGTCATATTTATGCTTAATGCCAACGAAAATATTCCATGGATAAAGCCCATTGTAGTTAAACGCACCAATCAATAAATCAAAATGCGAACTATTGTTTGTGGGGTAAGGGTTGATTGTGTCAGTGACAATTGCGTTTTTCTTTGAATAGGCTGTATCAAAAAAAACCTTGTCCGGTTCTCCGATCTGCCATATGTTTTGGTTTGATGTATCAAGTTCGAGGAATGGATAGTTTTGCTCAAATGTAATGGTTTCGATAAACAG
>JAJRTT010000441.1 GCA_024278155.1 Bacteroidota bacterium
CAATCACGCTTACAATTAATATAAGTGCGATTATCAAAATCAGGTTGCTGTCAGCAGCAGCCGTCAATACGGAAAGTTTGCTCCAGAATCCCGCAAATGGCGGAAGGCCAACAATGGCAAAAGCACCAAGCGCAAACAGGAGCGAAGTTATGGGCATGAATTTGCCCAGACCGTTGACCTCATTAATGTATTTGTCTTTTGAATTGAAAACAAGGTAGCTTCCCGAAAGGAAAAGCAGGGACTTTGTTATGGCATGGTTCAACATCAGGAACAAGGCCGCAAAAACTCCTTCGATCGTCCCGATACCAAATGCGATCAGTACCAGACCCATTTGCCCGATACTTGAAAAGGCAAGCATCCGTTTCAGTTTGTCTTGTCTTAGAGCGGTCGTTTCGGCAACAATGAGCGTTATCAAACCCATAATCAACAGGAAATCATACGTGCCCGAAACATCAAATAATGTATAGACCATGCGAACGGCGGCATAAACAGCGGCTTTCACCACAATTCCCGAAAAAGCTGCCCCTACCGGCCCGGGAGCTTCTGTGTAAACATCAGGTGCCCATCCGTTAAGTGGGAATATTTCAGCTTCGATACCAATTGCCGCCATAAAAAATATAATAGCGACTACTTTGTAAGTTGGGTCCATTAAATGGACTTTACTTGCAATATCTGCCATATTGAGTGTCCCAAGCTGACTATATATTATCATTATGGCGAGGAGAAGGAATGCGGATGCCAGCGAACCCATAAACAGGTATTTAAAGGAAGCTTCGGCACTGTTTCGCCCCATATAGAATGCGGCGAGTGCATATCCTGAAATCCCAACAATTTCGATAAATACGAATAAATTGAAAATATCACCTGTAAGCACGATACCGATTGATCCGGTAACCATCATCAATAAAAGGATGAAATATTTTTTCGAAGGTTCAAAATCCACATTCCTCTTAAAGCGATAGCTGTAGATCCAAATGATGAACCCAAGGAAACTCATCAAGGTAACCAGAAAACCTGAAAAGGCACTGAACACGAGGTTAATCCCCACAGGTGGCGCCCAGCCGGCAAGTACTTCAACGATGGGGCCATTTTCCAAAACATGATCGAGCAACGAAACGGACAAAACCAACATATAGGCAAGCACAAGCCCTGGGATTATCCTGACCAGCTCTTTCCAAATCATTCCGAGAAGCGGGATTAAGAATGCCGCCAATAATGGAATTGCGATAAATAATACGGGAGTTCCTACCATTTTAAGTTCTTTATATCGTCAATTTGTAAAGTGTCGTGATGTCTGTATAAGCGGATGACCAGCGATAGGGCAACAGCCGTGACCGCAAATCCGATGACAATGGCCGTAAGTACCAATGCTTGTGGAATGGGGTCAACCATTTTGTCGGCCATATCCTCATATCCGGGTGAAAAAATCGGGGCCGTTCCGCCTTTTAAGTAACCGATTGAAACGAGCAACAAGTGAATGCCCGCATCAACTATTGACAATCCGATCACTATTTTTATGAGTGATTTTTTCGTCAGGGCACCATACAACCCTACCAATATCAACAGGATGGCTGCACCGTAAATGCCATATTCTATCATTTTATATAAACTGTCCATAGCGTTAATCTTTTTCGTGCAATACTGTATAAATAACCCCTGTAAGCTCTGCGGCCACTTTAAAACCAACAAGGATGTATATGATCGGGACAACACCTCCACTGAACAAATCGTTCATATTGCCAACAGGCAAGAAGTTTTCCAGAAATGACCCGCTTATCATTAATCCGGCAATTCCAAAAGCGACAAAGAAAATCCCGGCAAAAGATTCGATGTACGAGAGTACATTGTGGCTCACCGAAAAATTATCATAGGCCAGGAGCATGAGCAGGAAACCCGTTGCAATGATTGTCCCTCCCTGGAACCCACCTCCCGGTGAAAGATGTCCGTGGATGAAAACATAAGCCCCCAGGAGCACAATGGCAGGGAAAATAAGTTTTGCCCCTGATTTTACAATACTACTTGCCGGGAACAATACAGTTCTTTCACCTACTGCGTGACGCTTTTTATAAAGTATCCCTCCTAAAGCGGTTGCTGCAAGGAACAATACCGTAACCTCGCCTAAGGTATCAAAGCCCCTGAAATTAACAACGATACTGGTTACCGTGTTGGCTACTTTCAGTTCGCTGGTGGTGAGTGCAAGGTAGGTGTCCTTTACCCCGTTGACAAAGCGGGGATCACCGAAACCAATATTAACAAATATGGATCCAAGGTAATACCCGATAGTTGCCAACAATAAAATTACAATCGTATTCTTCATCTGTTTAAATTTTAACCATTAACGCATTTTTATTTTGAACCATAAAAGTCCTAAAAGGGCATTTAAGTTTTTGATTTATTGAAGCCTTGAAGCATTCTCGCCTTGAAGCATTATTCCTTTAAGGCTGAATTTTCTTTTCCCTGCTGTGCTTATCGTGCTCATCTTCGTGCCGTACGGTATTCCTTATGGTGATGATGAAAATGATGGTGGTAAGGGCCACGCCAATGGCCGCTTCGGTAAGTGCCACGTCGGGTGTCTGCAACATATAAAATATCACTGACAACACCAGACTGATTACACCAGTGGCAATCACGGCGTACAATAAATCTCTCTGGAAAACTGCATAAATAGCTGCTGCCAGCATAAGCAATAATAAAACTGCAAACAGGATTAAATATATCATGATTTTACCTCCTTTTCTTCTTCTTGTAAAAATACTTCCCGGTATGCATCCATATCCTTATCTTTACTTTTGATAATTGGATAGCGTTTCCTTTTGTACATGGCACGCGCCAGTGCATGCGAACTGATTGGGTTTGAAAAAGCAATAAAAACCACAATGATGATGGATTTCAGCATCCATGATGGTTCAAGGAAACCAACACCAATAATAAGGCTCATGGCCCCAAGGGTCGTTGCTTTTGTCCCGGCCTGCAAACGGTTGTAAACGTCAGGCATCCGAAGGATTCCAAGGGCGCCCAAAAACAAAAAGGCACTTCCAATCAGGATCAATGTCCCGCCGATAATTTCAAGGATATTGTTCATAATGCGCCCTCCAGATATCTAGCAATTACAATAACCCCGATAAAACCAAGTACTGCATAAACAAGGGCCACATCCACATAAA